>CAYQCM010000066.1:0-6726 GCA_964416045.1 uncultured Eubacteriales bacterium
AATTATATTACTACCATCACTCATTATTAAATTACGCCTTTCAAATATAAGTTTCAAACTTCTTTAATTACTTTCGAAAAAATGATTTTCCCCATATCAGGTTTTAAATCTACTTTATAAATTATGTTTTACTCTGTTTTTTTCTTCTTCTCTTTTTGCATTATTAAATCTATCAAGCGTTCCTACTAAATATCCCGTAATTCTTCTTATACGTTCAAATTTAATACCATTATTTTGTTCGGACCTATGGCACTTCGGACACTCATCTCCTATAATTCCCGTAAATCCACATACAGGATCACGATCAACAGGATGATTTATAGCACCATATCCAATACCATTTTCCTTCATACATTTAATTATCTTCTCAAATGCTTCTAAATTTTGAGTGGGATCTCCATCTAACTCTATATACGAAATATGTCCACCGTTAGTAAGCGCATGATACGGAGCCTCTAATTGTATTTTTTTAAGAGCAGAAATGTTGTAATAAACAGGTATATGGAATGAATTTGTGTAGAAACCTTTATCAGTAACTCCATCAATTTTACCGAATTTTTCTCTATCGAGTCTAACAAATCTACCGGATAATCCTTCTGCAGGAGTCGCAATAAGTGAAAAATTCAAGTTGTATTTTTTACAAGACTCGTCTGTTTTATTTCTCATTCTGTTTATTATTTCCAATCCTAACTTCTGAGAATCTTCACTTTCGCCATGATGCTTACCGGTCAAATATTTTAAACACTCGGCAAGACCAATAAATCCCATTGTCAAAGTACCGTGTTTAATTACCTCTCTAATTTCATCATCAAGAGATAATTTATCAGAATCCATCCATATTCCTTGACCCATTAAAAACGGAAAATTCCTTACTTTTTTCTTAGCCTGAAGCTCAAATCTAGATAGAAGTTGCTGAACTACTAACTCCATTCTTTCATCTAGCAGTTCATAGAACTTTTCTATATTTTTATCACTAAGTATAGCAAGTCTTGGTAAATTTATTGACGTAAAGCTAAGATTACCTCTTCCATTAACGATCTCACGACTAGGATCAAAATTATTTGCAATAACTCTTGTTCTGCACCCCATATATGCAATTTCAGTTTCCGGTCTTCCTTTTTTATAATACTGGAGATTAAACGGAGAATCAATAAATGCAAAATTAGGGAATAGTCTTTTAGCGCTTACTCTACAAGCTAGTTTAAATAAATCATAATTAGGATCTCCTAAACTATAGTTTATACCTTCTTTTACCTTAAAAATTTGAACAGGGAAGATAGGGGTTTCAGAATTTCCAAGACCTCTTTCTGTGGCTAAAAGTATATTTTTGATTACCATTCTTCCTTCTTCGGAAGTATCTGTTCCATAATTTATAGAGCTAAATGGTACTTGTGCTCCGGCTCTTGAATGCATTGTATTAAGATTGTGAATAAGAGCTTCCATTGCTTGGAAGGTTTTTCTATCTGTCTCTTTTAAAGAATTAGCATATGCAAATTTTTGTATTTTTGAAGTAACTTTATCGTCGTTAGTATATTCAAAAATATTATTATACTCCTCCGTCAAATATTCACTGCTTATCTTTATTGAAGGATAAAAACCTGTTTTATCATAAGAGTTTGAAATTATATCTTTAGCTATATTATCATAATTGATTTCTTCATTTAGAAGTAGATTTAAAGCCTTGGCCAAGTTTTGGCAATATATATTTTTAAATGTTTTAAATACACCTTTAGATAAAGCATAATCAAAATTAGGTACTGCCTGACCACCATGTTGATCATTTTGATTAGCCTGTATTGCAATGCAAGCCAAGGCAGAGTAGCTACTTATATCATTAGGTTCTCTCAAATATCCATGACCTGTAGAAAATCCACCACTGAAAAGTTTTTCTAAGTCTATTTGGCAGCATGTAGTAGTTAAAGTTAGAAAGTCCAGATCATGTATATGAATATCTCCATCTTTATGTGCTCTGGAATGTTCAGGGTCTAATACGTATATTTCAAAAAAATGTTTAGCGCCTTCAGAACCATATTTAAGCATTGTTCCCATAGATGTATCACCGTCTATGTTGGCATTTTCTCTTTTTACGTCTGAATCTTTTGCTAATTTAAAAGTAAGATCTTCGTATATCTTCATAAGTTTGCTGTTCATTTCTCTTATATGACTACGATTAGCTCTATAAAGTATATATTCCTTAGCCGTTTTAGCATATCCGTTTTCTATAAGAACTTTTTCAACACAATCTTGTATTTCCTCAATACTAGGGGTAAAGTTAGATAGACTTTCCAAACGACTCACAACTTTATCAGCCAATTCCTTGGCAATTTGCATATCATTCCCACCGACTGACTGTGCAGCCATGTATATTGCATTTGATATTTTGTCAACATCAAATTTTACTTTTCTTCCATCTCTTTTAATTATAGTCTCAATCATAAAATAATATTCCTCCTACGCTATATATAGTGTTATTTTGTCTGGGAACATCATTTTACTCTCTATATATAGTTGTGTCAAGATAATATTTTTTTAACAGCGTATAAAATTTTCTTAGTTGGCTCAACAAGCCCAAAAGCAAGTATACAATTTAATATACATTTAATAATATTAAATGGAATTACAGCTGTGAATAATAGATCATCTAACAATGGTTTTGATATTCCAAATATATTTATCCATAAGAAATAATTTATAGGAATCTTTACGGTAACATAAACTAATATTCCTAAAGAAATACATAAAACTTTATAAATTATATTTGAATTTTTTTTACTTAAACACAAAAAAAATATAATTACTACTGAAGTCATTCTAAAAATAAATCCAGGCCAATTAGCAGAACTTAAAAATAAAGTTCTAATTGTAGTTACAACTGTAAGAATTGGAACTGCCGAAGACATACCAGAAATTAAAGCACATATAAATATCGGAACATCAGATACTTCTAATTTTAAAAAAGGAAGTAGTGGTATTATAGGTATTTTAACTAATAAACTCATTATTAATGATATACTGCAAAATATAGAATCCTGTAATAAATTATAGATATGTAATTTTGTTTGTCGTATTTTCACCACTCCGTTTTAGGCTGCCCCCAACTATACAAAATATTTATTTTGTATAGTTGGCTTTCTTGGTTTTAAATAGATATATTAAGCGCTTTTTTATAAAGTTCCATATCAAAACGTTTCTTAACAGATAACGCCTTAGACATGTCCATATAAATAACTTCATTATTTTTAATAGCTATAATTTTATTATTAATACTGTTCATAAGCATATCTACGGCCATACATCCCATTTCACTAGCCATAACTCTATCCCTAAGAGTCGGAGATCCACCTCGTTGGACATGACCAAGAATTGTTGTACGTGAATCTATACCCGTACGTCTCTTTATTTCCTTAGATATTTTATTAACATTCTTAAGACCTTCAGCTACGATTATAATAAAATGCTTTTTACCTATATTTTGAGTAAATTTTATTCTGTCTATTATATCCCTATCCATATCATACTTGACTTCAGGAACCAATATAGCAGTTGCTCCTACAGCTATACCGGTATTAAGTGCAATATCTCCACACCTTCTTCCCATAACCTCTACAATACTACATCTGTCATGAGATTGAGCTGTATCTCTTATTTTATCTATCATTTCCATAGCTGTATTCATAGCTGTATCATATCCTATAGTATATTCGCTACAAGCTATATCATTATCTATAGTTCCGGGTATTCCAATACAAGGTATACCCCTTTTAGAAAGTGCTCTCGCTCCTCTAAAGGAACCATCTCCTCCAATGACAATTACTCCATCTATACCAAGACTTTTACAAATCTTCGCAGCTTTTTGAACACCCTCGGAAGTCCTAAATTCAGGACTTCTTGCCGTATAAAGCACAGTACCGCCTTTATGAATAATATCAGATACGCTACGAAGATTCATTTCAAATATATCCCCGTTTATAAGACCATTAAACCCACGTCTTACCCCAAGAACTCTTATTCCATTAGATATCGAAGACCTTACAACTGCTCTAATAGCAGCATTCATTCCAGGAGCGTCCCCTCCACTTGTTAGAACAGATATAGTTTTACATCTCAAAGTTCACTCACCTCTCTAATTTTCATGTATTTTTTATTCATGATATTAAAGAATATTGTTTACAATCCTCTATAAGTTTAAACATCTAATAATTTCTTTTAAAATGCCTAATTCTTCATTTGTAGGTATAACATATACAGCAATTTTAGAATCGTCCAAAGAAATTTTACCTTGCTTACCTAATATTGTATATTTATTTATTTTTTCATCTATCTTTACTCCCATAAATGAAAGGTAATTACAAATTGTTTCTCTATGTTTCCACTGGTTTTCACCTATTCCCCCAGTAAATACTATAGCATCGCACCCACCAAGAGCAGCCATATAACTTCCAATGTGCTTAGTAATTTGATAAGTAAGCATATCGTGAGTAAGTATTGCTCTTTGATTACCTTCGTCAGCACTTTTCATTATTGATCTATCATCGCTGGAAATACCGGATATACCTAAAAGTCCAGATTTTTTATTTAATATTTCATTTACTTCAGAAGTACTTAAAGATTCCTTTTCAGATAAATAAGATACTATTGCAGGATCTATAGATCCACATCTAGTTCCCATCATAAAACCGTCCAAAGGAGTAAATCCCATAGTTGTATCAACAGGTTTTCCTGCATCTATGGCAGTTACTGAAGACCCATTTCCAAGATGACAAGATATTAATTTTAAATCTTTAATATCTTTGTTCATTATTTCACTACATTTTTTATTTATGTATCTATGCGAAGTACCATGAAATCCATATTTACGAATATGGTATTTTTCATAATATTCATAAGGTATAGCATACATATAAGCTTTTTGAGGAAGATCATGATAAAAACACGTATCAAAAACGGCAACCTGAGGAAAATCTTTTCCAAGTATTTCCATACACGCTAAAATACCATGTAAATTAGCTTCATTATGAAGTGGAGCTAATTTGATTAAGTCTCTTATCTTTTCTATAGTATAGTCATCTACAACAACAGATTCCTTAAAATACGGTCCGCCATGTACAACTCTATGACCAACTGCCGATATTTCATTTATATTTTTTGCAACACCATATTTAGGATCAATCAATAAATCTGTTATAACGCTAAATGCCTTTTCATGATTATTAATATTTTCAAATTCTTTATTTATTTTTTCACCAGAAATAAAATTTTTCTGAGTAATTATACTTTTATCAAACCCTATTTTCTCACATGATCCCTTTAAAATACACTTTTCATTTAAATCAAACACCTGATACTTTAAAGAAGAACTGCCGGAATTAATTATAAGAAACTTCACTAATTTTCCTCCAATATTATTAAAATAAATATTATAATATAAAATATAAAAAAATGTTACTTATTGACACTTGAAGTGTTTTTTTCTCTTAAATAAGAAGATTCCAAATCGGCCAAATGCAACTTAACAGCTAAAGGATATTTATTAAAAGCTAGTCCAACAGCAAAACTGCCACCTTTTACAGCTTCGTCAAATCCCCCCATATGCCATCTGATAGCTGTGGCTTCATTAGGTTTAAGCCTCAAAAATCTCTCTATTAAAAACACAGATTTTTCACCATGACCGTAAGGAAACTGATCATCAACTTCATAATATGGACGTTTTTCCCAAACTCCAGTATTTTCATCTTTTACATTCCTCATAGAAATCTTATAAAAATTAGCTTTGCACAGATCGTGTAAAAGCGCACATATTGTGAAGCTTTCTTCATTATCAGTATTAGGATCAAAATATTTTTCCATCAAAGTCTCATAAACACTTATACTATGCATTACTAGACCACATTCACATGCACAATGATATCTTGTACTTGCCGGTGTAGTAAAAAAATCAGTAGTTTCAATCCAAGAAAGCAGTTCTTTAGATCCCTCCCTTTTTATACCATTATTGTAGATGTTGATAAATTTTTCTTTATAACTCATAATTTTTTATATAACTCCATTTTTAATTATTAATTATGCATATTGACTGTAATAGAGTTTAGCATAAAATCCGTTTTTTTTCAGCAATTCTTTGTGATTTCCTTTTTCTATTATACATCCTTTATCCATAACCACGATCATATCAGCATTTTTAATAGTTGATAATCTATGAGCAATAATAAAACAGGTCTTCCCCTTTGTCATATTATCTATAGCTTTTTGAATATTAATCTCAGTACGGGTATCTATATTGCTTGTAGCTTCATCTAAAATCAATATACTTGGATTTTTAATTATTACTCTTGCTATACACAAAAGTTGCTTTTGTCCTTCAGACATAGATATTATATCTTCAGAAACTAAAGTATCATACCCATTTTTCAAACGTCTTATAAAATGATCACATTTGGCAAGTTTAGCAGCCGAAATAATTTCTTGCTTAGAAGCCTTAGGATTTCCATAAGATATATTATCTTTTATCGAAGAATTAAAAAGCCACGTATCTTGAAGTACCATACCAAAAGAATCTCTTAGATCCTCCCTTGGAACATCCTTAATAGATATATTATCCATTTTTATATCGCCACTATTTGGATCATAAAATCTCATCAATAAATTTATAATTGTAGTTTTACCGCAACCTGTAGGACCTATTATAGCAATTTTTTGTCCGGATTTTATATTTAAATTCATATTATT
>CAYQCM010000067.1:0-6683 GCA_964416045.1 uncultured Eubacteriales bacterium
TGATATTAAAATACCTTTTATTACTATTCCAGTAAAACCCGGAAGAAATCTGGCGATTATAATAGAAGGTGCAGCTATGAACAACAGACAAAGAAAAATGGGATATAATGCCGCAAGAGAACTTTTTATAACTCTCGGTATGGATTATCCGGGATTTAACCAGGAAATAGAAAAATGTATTTGGGATATTTAAAAATAGGAGATGTATTTTTAAATGAAAATAATGGCTGATACTCATTGTCATACAATTGCTTCAACTCATGCTTACAGTACAGCATACGAAAATATACAAGAAGCTAAAAATATAGGACTTAAATTCATAGCAATAACAGACCACTGCGGAGATATGCCCGGATCACCGGGACCATGGTACTTTGAAAATTTAAAGGTTATACCTAAAGAAATTGATGGAATTGGCGTGTTAAAAGGTATAGAATCAAATGTACTAAATGAAAAAGGTGAAATAGATTTACCAACTGATCTTACGGTTCCTCTTGATTGGGTTATAGCTTCTATACATGAACCTGTATTTTTTGGGAATCATGATGTTGATGACTGTACGCAACTTTGGATAAATGTAGCTAAAAATCCTTTAGTAAATGTTATAGGTCATAGTGGACTTGTAAACTTTAAGTATGACTATGAAAAAGTAATACCCATATTCGGAGAAAATGGAAAATTAATTGAAATTAACAACAGCTCTTTTACTGTAAGAGAAGGCTGTGCACCTAACTGTAAAAAAATAGCAATACTTTGTAAAAAATATGGTGTTCCAATTGTTATAAATTCTGATTCACATTTTTGTAAACAAATAGGACGTTTTGATAAAGCTATATCTTTACTTCAAGAAATAGATTTTCCTGAAAATCTTGTTATAAACTCTAATATAGAAACTTTTAAAGCTTATTTGGAAAAATATACAAATTATTATAAATAAAACGAGAGTGATATTATATTGTATAGTGATATAAAAAAATTATCGGAAGAATTAGGGTGTAAAGTACTTGTAAATGAGCCAATGGCGAAACATACTACTTTTAAAATTGGAGGTCCGGCTGATTTATTTATAAGAATATTTAATATAAATTCCCTTAAAGTAATTTTAAAAGAAATTATAGGTAATAGTTTAAATTATTTTTTACTTGGAAAAGGATCAAATTTATTAGTTTCTGATCTGGGGTTTAGAGGAATAGTTTTAAAATTAGACGGAGATTTTAATATCGTAAAAAAAACAGATGATACTACAGTGCAGTGTGGATCATCTGCTTCTCTTGCCAAAGCATGTGTATTTGCCCTTAAAAACGGACTTTCGGGTCTAGAATTTGCTTGGGGAATACCGGGTACTTGCGGTGGAGCTACTTATATGAATGCCGGAGCGTATAATAGTGATATGTCATCGATTATAACCAACTGTATGAGCATTGATAAAAAAGGATTTATCAAAAACACAGAAGCAAAAGATTTAAAACTTTCTTATAGAAAAAGTATTTTTTCTGAGAATAAAGATGTAATTCTTTACACCTCTATAAAGTTATCACCAGGTGATAAAAATAAAATAAAGTCTCAAATGTATGAATATATATCAAGAAGAAAACTAAAGCAACCTCTTGAATTTCCGAATTCAGGTAGTGTATTTAAGAGACCACCTAATAATTATGCTGGTACTTTAATAGAAAAATGTGGATTAAAAGGTAAAAAAATCGGTGGTGCAATGGTCAGTAATAAACATGCAGGATTTATAGTAAATGTAGGTAATGCTACATGTGAAGATGTTACTAATCTAATAAAATTTGTGCAAGAAACTGTATTTGATAAAACAGAAATTTTATTAGAAAAAGAAGTAATAATAATATAAAAAAATTATACTTTATTTAATATTTTATTCTTCTAAAACTATTCATTTTTTCGTATTAATTAGGCTTGATCAAACTTTAGTTTTAAAAAATAAGTAGTTGTCATTTTATCGTTTTTATCTTCTTAAATATACCACCGTTTAGTAATACTTTGGCACAAATTTTAGAACTTTACATAATATTTTGATTTGTTATACAATTAAAAAATAAAACAAGAAATAAAGAGGACTTATAAATGATAGATTTTATAATAGTTACAGGATTATCTGGTGCTGGAAAATCAAAAGCCATTTGTGCTTTTGAAGATATAGGTTTTTATTGCGTAGATAATATTCCCCCATCGTTAATACCTACTTTTTATAATTTATGCTGCGATTCTAAAGATCGAAATATTAAAAAAGTAGCGGTAGTGGTTGACATAAGAGGAGGAGAAAATTTTAGCGTATTTTTTGAATCCCTCAATAAACTTAAAACAGATAAAAAACCTTATAGAATATTATTTATAGAGGCTGAAAATCATATTATAATAAGAAGATATAAGGAAACCAGAAGAAAACATCCTTTATATGAAAACTACAGAGGATCAATATCTCAAGCTATCGAACTAGAAAAAAACGTATTAAAAACTGTTAGAGAGAGATCGGATTATATAATAGACACATCTTTCCTTTCTGATGCACAACTTAAAGAAAGAATTTGCGGACTTTTTTTAAAAAATTCTCAAAATTCATTAATGATAAATTGTATGTCATTTGGGTTTAAATATGGATCTGCATCAGAGGCAGATTTAATATTTGATGTTAGATGTTTCCCAAATCCATATTACGAAGAAAATTTAAAAAATCTTACAGGTCTGGATGAACCGGTTAGACTTTACGTATTAAAAAAACAAAATACAAAAATTTTCATAGAAAAACTTTTTTCACTTATAGATTTTATGCTTCCTCTATATCATAATGAAGGAAAAAGTCAATTAGTAATTGCTATAGGATGTACGGGAGGAAAACATCGCTCTGTTGCTATAACTCAATGCTTATATGAACATCTTTCAGATTCCGAACATAATGTAAGCGTCTATCATAGAGACATTAAAAAATAGTGGTAATGTATTTAACGCATTGCCACTATTAAATGTATATCAAATTTCTTCCATCCTATTAAGAATTTCTTCATTTTATTAATGGTTTTATATATACTAGCACAAAACTACTCATTTGTCAGATTTAGTCGCTAACTCTGCTTCACAAGAGTCCAAACTCTTTTAGCATACATGATTCCTATTTGAAAAAGTTGGTCAAACTTTATTGTGTATAGAAGATATAACTTTAAGAAATTTGTTTATTTCAATCTTTTTAGTAAATATGGAAGGACTTATTCTTACAGTTCCCTTATCTATAGTGCTGAAATATTTATGTGCTACAGGCGAACAATGAAGTCCCGTTCTGACCGCTATATTTTTTTCATTAAGAATTTTACCTATTTCATCACTAATATATCCCTTTACGTTAAAACTTAAAACAGGAACAAAATATTTTCTATCAGGTCTAGGAACATATAGTTCAACATTTTTAATATTTTTTAATCCGTCATAGGCATAATTTATTAGATCCATCTCATGATTAAATATATTTTTTATTCCCGTTTTTCTAACAAAATCTACTCCTGCTTTTAGTCCTGATATCCCTATTGTATTGGGTGTACCGCTTTCCAATTTTTTGGGCATTTCCTCTGGATGACAAAGCAGCATAGAACTAGTTCCTGTTCCACCTTCTATTATTGTATCTAATTTGTCTGCATTTGAAGTTACCATTATTCCTGTACCCATTGGACCATATGTTAAATGTAACATAAAGAAAACAACCGTCTATATTAGGAAAATAAAAATATTGTATTTATATATCTTTACTCCCCACTTTTTTATACTCATCCCTAATTTTAAACTTTATTTTTATTTCTTGTTTATTATTAATTATTATTTTATCTACTAATTCCACTAATAATTCTCTATATAATTTACTGATATTTTTATATTTTATAAGATCGTCTAATAAAAAATTTTTACTCAAAGTACTGTTATCTTCTTTTTTAATTAGATTTTCTATATTTAATATTATACTCCTTATTTTTTCCTCATCTTTACTGTAATTTTCTTTCATATTAAAATATTCTTCTTCAGATATATTATTACGTTTCCAGTCTTCATACAAATTTTTTTTAAAGAATAAAATTTCCTCTAATTTTTTTCTATTTAATTTTAATGAATTTTCAAACGGTGAAAAATTTTCTTTTCCATAAACTAAACTTTTATATTTTTCTAAATTTTCTTCAGAATAAATTACTAAAGATATCAAATCTTGAATTACTTTAAGTAATATTTTATTTAAAAATTTATGATTAATAGTATTTTTACAACAACATGTACCGCCAGAATTTTTATATGTACTGCAAATATAATATATATATTTTCCGGATTTTTTTCTTACCATAGCCTTTCCACAATTACCACATCTTATTAATCCTGAAAAAATATATACTCTATCATTCTTAGGAGATATCCTAGTATTTAACTTTTGCAAATTTTGAGCTTTAATAAAAGTTTCTTTATCTATTATTGCAGGGTGAGTATTTTTTACTATAAACCACTTATCTTCAGGCTGTTTTATTTGTTTATGTACTTTATAACTTTTTACTTTAAATCTTCCCTGAACCATATTTCCAATATAAACTTCATTTTTTAAAATTGATGTTACTGAATTTGTACACCACAGAGAATCTCCAAATTTATCTTTATTACATCTATATTTCATCCCTTTTTGTTTTTTATAAACAGATGGACTAGGTATACCTAATGAATTTAGTTTCCTGGTTATCGAAAGCTTACTCATTCCACTTACAAACCAACTAAATATATTTCTTACAACATCAGCAGCATCCTCGTCAATAACTATTCGATTATAATTGATTTTATCCTTTACATATCCATAAGGAGCGAATGCACCGATAAACTCACCTTTTTTTCGTTTCATGTCGAAAACTTTTCTTATTTTTTCAGATGATTCCCTGCAATAATTATCGTTTATTAAATTTTTAAAAGGCACTATAAGGCTATCCATACCAGAAGGAGATTTGTAACTATCTAAATTGTCCCCCAGGGATATAAATCTTACATCAAGATTTGGAAAAATTTGTTCAAGATAATTTCCAACTTCAATATAATTCCTTCCAAGACGTGATAAATCTTTAACAATAAGGCAATTAATTCTTTTATCTTTTATATCTGTAAGCATTTTCTGGAAGCTGGGTCTATCGGAATCTGTTCCTGAAAATCCATCGTCAATATAAATATCTACTAGATCAAATTCATTATTTTCATTTATGTAATCTAGCAGTAACATTCTTTGATTTTTTACACTTAAACTTTCATCTTTATAAGAGTCTTCTTTTGAAAGCCTTATATAGATTGCTGTTTTCCATAATTTTTTGATTGGTGGAATATCAAAAATTTCCATAGCACCCCTATCCCCCCATATATAGTGTAAACTATGTATTTGTTTTCAATTTAAGCTAATAATTTTAGAAAAGATTTCTTCAATAGAGGGTCCATCATCACTAGAAAATTCAAGTTTGATTCTAATGTCTTCAAATCTGAAAATATAGGGATTGTTTATTTCTTTTATATATTTATTTAACCTGTCTATTTTTGAATCATTTATGTTTACATCTATATTTTTTATATCTGATAATTTTTCACCGGTAATAATTTCAGATTTACAATTTTTGTTTTTTTCTCTCGTAATAATATTGATTTCCTCCCTTTATTTAATAATATAATAGTATGTTTAGACTTTTTTTATGTGAAAATTATATTCTTTAGACTATAATTCAGATTTTAAAGAATTGTATGTAAATGTTTTATTGTTAAAAATTTATATATTGATTGAAAAATGAAAAGTTTATTTGTATAATATTAATTGAACAAATATTATAGAGGTGATAGTATATGCCAAAAATCATATGGAAAGCTCCTAAAAGTGTTTATAAAAAACTAGATGATTCTGCAGGGCAAATAAGAGGCTTAATTAAACAAAGAGAATCCAAAAGTTTAAAAAATGTATTTACATCCAGCAAAAAACTTAATGATGAATTAAACAAAAAATTAGCATCTCCGGTTAAAGAAATTTCATTACTTTTTTGCCATTATGATGCAGACAGTAGTTTTTCTACTCTTTGTTTACAGTTAAATAAATTTTTGAAATCTTATAAGAAAAAATATGGAATTAACGTTTTTATTAAGATTTCAAGTATTACACCATATTATAAAATCATCCAAAAAAATGTTGATATAATGGATAAAATCAGACAAGATTTGAAATCTTTAAGAAATAATCAGCTCTCGTCTATAAGAGCATGTATTAAAGACTGTCAAGAAAAATTCAGTAAAGAATCTAAAGACAGCCATGAAAACAGCGAAGCTTTAGAAGAAAAATCAAAAAACCTTGATACTCAATTCTCTAAAATCAAAGAACTCAAAACAAAAGTAATGTCTTTAGCAACATCTTCTAATAAAGAGGCTCAGATGGAAAGAGAAAAGTTTCAAAACTCTGTTAAAGACTGGGAAGAAAACCATCGAACTTATTTAAAATATCTTGACGAGTACAAAACCACATTTGGCTTTTTTAGCCCCTCAACAGTAGTAGATACACTGAAAAACATTTATAAAAAAAATGAAAATGAATTTAATACACAGTTGGCCTTACTCGATAATTCAATACGTAATGTTGTGATGATATGTGCCGGACAAGATGAATGGAGTAGTATTGCTAATTTATC
>CAYQCM010000068.1:0-6674 GCA_964416045.1 uncultured Eubacteriales bacterium
AATAATTACATCCAATATATTGAATAAAAATGAAGCGAGTAAAGTTAGCATAAAATATTTTGAAATCCAACATTTACAAGGAGACTACGGATCACTACCAGATCTAATACCTGCATTTATTAAGATAATTGATTGCGAAAAAAATCAGTAATTAAAAAATAAAGAAATATATCCGACTTTTTACTTTTTCAGAAGAAAAATCATTGACTTTTATAATTTTTATCTTTACCATTGTAAATGGGAGGGCTAAAATGATAAATAGGGAAAAATATTTAGAAAAATTAAAAACATATAAAGATAATAAACTAGTCAAGGTAATAACAGGTTTTAGACGTTCAGGTAAGTCAACATTGTTACAGTTATTTAAAAAATTTTTATTAAAAGGAGGAATTTCTGAAAATCAGATAATAGACATAAATTTTGAGTTAATGAAATATGATGATATAAAAGATTATAAAAGCTTTTATAATCTAATTAGAGAAAAAATACCTAAAAATAAAAAATGTTATCTTTTATTTGACGAAATCCAGCAAGTAAGAGGATGGGAAAAAGCTATTAACAGCTTAAATGTTGAATCTGCAATTGATACTGATATTTATATAACGGGTTCAAATGCTTATTTACTGTCCAGCGAGATTTCAACGCTTTTATCTGGTAGATATATAGAAATAAAAATGTTGCCGCTTTCTTTTAAAGAGTTTTTAGAATTTGGTCATTTACCAAAAAATTTAAGTATAGAAGATAAATTTAATCAGTATATGAAATTTGGTGCTCTTCCTGCAGTACCGTCTTTGCCGCAAGATAATACTACGGTAAATGAATTTCTAGGAGGAATTTATAATACTGTCATAATTAAAGATGTTTTGGAGAGGACTAAAATAAAAGATGTTTCTTTACTTGAAAATATCGTTAAATATATAGTCAGCAATACCGGAAATATTATTTCTGCTAATAAAATAAGTGGATATTTGAGTAGTCAAGAAAAAGGCAAAAATATAAAATCCGATACAATATCCTCATATATGAATACCCTTGAAAAAGCTTATATTATATATCAGGTACACAGATATGACATCAAAGGTAAGGAACAATTAAAGACACTCTCAAAATATTATGTTATCGATACAGGTATTAGGAATATGCTTATGGGATATTCAGATACAGATATAGGTCATTTACTTGAAACGATTGTTTATTTTGAACTTTTAAGAAGAGGATACCAAGTTTTTATAGGGAAATGGCATACATTGGAAGTAGATTTTTTTGTTGTGAAACAAAATGAAAAAAAATATTACCAGGTAGCAATGAGCCTTAGTAGTGAAAGCGTTAAAGAACGTGAATTGGCACCTTTAAAGGCTATTTCGGATAATTACGAAAAAGTGATACTTTCAATGGATAAAACTTTTATCACAGATTATGAAGGTATCAAAGTAAAAAATATAATCGATTTTCTTTTAGAATGAGATTTATAAAATCATTTAGTTTAATCTATACATTTTATTTTTGTTTTAAGGGAAAACGAAAATTGTAAGTTTGTACCCCTAAAAAACTATTTACCCCTAACTGTACCCATTACACAATTTCTTTAAATTTTGTTGGACTTACCAACAATGGCTTTTTAATGCACTTTGTGGGAATTAAATTGAATTAGATTTATTTATATTTTATGCGAATTATTGCGGAATTTATAATTTAATAAACAAAAATAAAGTTTTTAAGAATAAAACTAAGGGTTCAATAACACTAGTAAAATATTTCTTTTTATGTATAATACAGGTGGCTTTATCAGCATTTTCAACTCAAATCCTATTTAATATCTCTCATATAAATGTAACGTTAATAAAAGTAGTAGTCGATATAATATTATTTTTAATACGTTTTAGAGTTCAAAGAGGATGGGTGTTTAAATAATGTTTTTATGTTTAATGTTTGTTATCTTTATTATTAGTTTTTCAGGAATTTCCTTATTTATATATGATAAATTAAGAATTAATCCTGCATTTATTCCAATTACAACAGTGGCTGCTATAGTGTGTTTTACGTACATTTCGGGGTTAGTGAATATATTAAGACTTTCTGTGTGTTTATTATTTATTTTTGGCATAATTTATTTTGTTATATATCTATTAAAGATATTTAAAAAAAAGTTGGATATATCTACATTTTGGTGTCCTGGAATAATATTTTTTAGTTGCCTGTCATTATACTTCTTTATTTTATTAAATGGAGCTAGTTTAATACAATATGATAATTTTTCCCATTGGGGCTTAATTGTTAAAGAAATGTTTTATTTTAATTCGCTTCCAGATAGCAGAACGATAATTACTTTTAGAAATTATCCACCGGGAACTGCTTGTTTTATTTATTTCGTTTGCAAAATATTAGGATATACCGAAGGTCACGCATTAATTGCCCAATCACTGATAATATCATCAGCATTAACAACATTGTTTTGTAAAGTTAAATTTAAAAACTGGACTCATATAGTTTCACTAACGATAATTTCAATTACTTCTATATGTGCAATAAGCTATGATGACTCGACATTAAACATATATAATCTACTTGTAGATGCAGTGTTGGCATTTGTTGCAGTGTCGTCTTTAATAGTTACATATTACTATAGGGGTAATATAAAAAAACTTTTCTGGACTAATCTATTTATATTATCTTCTTTTTGCTTAATCAAAGACAGTGCTAAAATATTTTTATTTATTATATGTTTGTTTACATTTATAGAAACAACCAATTATCTGAGAAATATAACAAAAGAAAAAATTCTAAAAAATCTAATTTTATTTGTTATTCCAATGTTTTTAAGTTTAACATTATGGAAAGCCTATAACCAAAAAGCTTACCTGTTTTTTGATTTTTACTCTAATAAATTCACATTGCAAGGGATAAACAAAGAAATTTTTAAAAAATACATATTGAATAATTATATGTCGATAATTAAATATAGCCTGGTAATTATGGTATTTGCAGCATTAGTAATCATTTTAAATCTGGTTTTAAGGAACTATAAAAAAATAAGGAATACTTTAAACATTTCGTTTGTAATTGGGGGAGGGGTTATTGCTATACCTCTTATTATAAAACTAATATCCATATTTAGTGATAAATCTAAAAACGATTTAAATATTATATTATTTAAAATGCAAGCTTCGATGTTCGATTTAAATCTAATGAATAATAAATTATTAGTTTTAGCAAATCTAATATCGACTATATCTATTATTATATTATTTATATTAAAAAAAGATAATAAATTAATTATAAAAAGTTTTCTGTTTACAAATATTTTGACTATATTTTATATATTAAATTTATATGTGCTGTATGCTGTTATAATGGATGAAGAAGAAGGACTTGAAATTGCAGCGTTTGATAGATATTTATCTACCGTTGTTATTATATTATTTTTAATTCAGTTATTAGCAATTGTTCATACGTTGTACATTAACGATTTTAATAAATATTTTATACCAACTTCAGTTTCCTGTTTACTAGTAGTTTTATCTTTAATATCTGTTAGCGAAAATACAAGTAAATTCTTTATAAGACCCAATATTGAAAATTTTCCAAGATATCCTATGAAAAAAGTTTGCGAAGAAAATAAACAATATTTATCTAGGAATCAAAAGATAGCAATATATTTAGATAATGGAGCAAGTAAGGGATATAATTATTATCTATCCACGTATGAATTATTGACTAAGACTTGTAATATAATTGATAAAAGTGATGTTAATAATGCTGGTATCGTCGATAATATTGCCGATTGTGAGTACTTACTTATAACTAAGCATGATGAAATATTTTGGGTATCACTAAAAGGCTACGGTGTTTTAGTGGATGATATAAATGCTTCCTTATATAGGATATCAAAATTAAATAATAAACTATGTCTCAATAAGATTGATGTTTAATTATATAATTAATATAAAATATAAATTGAAACTAATATGAAAAAACATACAATAATTTATTACAAACTCAAAATCTGAATATTTTCGGTGCATTTCGAAACAAACGAATTTGTTTACTTTGCGTGGAAGATACCTATGAGCATAGTCATCACAGATTGCTGGCAGAAAAAGTGGATTCCATGTTTGAAAATGTTGGAATAAAATATTTGTGAGGTATTGTGGATTTTATAAGGTAGTTGCATACATTCGCACGGTATAAAAGATAAGATTGATACTTCCGCACGGTCTAAGAAAACTGAAAGATACCCGTGTGTTTGTATCAAAACTTGAATGCTTTGCCAAAAACAAATCCCACAGTCAAGCGACTTAGTGGGATTTTATTGTGTCTAAAATTTTGATTATACCCCTAAAAATAACCCTTACAGAAATTATACCCTCATTTTTTGATGATATTATTTATAGAAGTCCTCTCTACTTTACAAAAGTGGATACAGTGGATACAAGTTGCTTGGAACATAGATTACATCTATATTTAAGCTGTATCCATTTTTAAAATAAACTGGATACACACTGGATACAATGGATACAAAAGTGGATACAACATACCCATTTTTTAAAAAAAGAGGTGATTTTATCACCTCTAGGCATAATTTTTTATTAAACTATCAAACTATTAATAAAGTTATCCATCCGCTTTGCACTTTTTTGCTTCATAGTTTCTGCAACGTGTCCGTATGTGTCTAAAGTAAATGCTGCGGTATGATGTCCTAGTGTTTCTTGAATTGTCTTTATATCATCTCCACACTGAATAGCAGTAACAGCATATGAATGCCTTAAATCGTGAAAACGAATATGTTCTAAGCCTAGTTTCCTAACAATTTTTTTAAAATGTTTCCAAACAGTATAATGATTTAAATGTGAACCTACTTCGTTTGTAAAAACTAAATTATCCGTGTTATTCCATAACGTACCGCATTTTAATTGGCTTTCTATTTGTTGCTTTTTATGAGCTTTCAAACGAGAGATAAGGGTATCAGCAACAATAATTTTTCTGGATTTATCATTTTTTAATGACATAAATTTATATTTGCCACCAATTTTACTTTCTCGTTGCAGCTGTTTGTTTACAATAATTGTATTATTTGAAAAATTAATGCAGTCCCAAGTTAAACCTAAAATTTCACCTTTTCTCATACCTGTAAATGCAGCAAAGAAAAATAATGTTTCAAATTTGTGCCCTTTTATTTCGTTTAAGAAAGTAGCTAATTCCGTTTCATTCATAACAGATATTTCTTTTTTCTCTATACGAGGTAATTTACACGCTTCTGTTGGGTTAGACTTTAAATATCCTATTAAAACAGCTTGTTTTAATGCACTATGTAATACTCCATGAAGATTTTTAATAGTTTTGGGAGATAACCCTGAATTTAATTTTTCATTGTAAAATTTCTGCACAGCTGGAGAGGTTAATTTTTGAAGTCGTACAGCGCCTAAATATGGATTTATATAATTTTTAATATGTCTACCATATGAATAAGCGGTAGAACTTTTGACTGCACCTAAATATTCCTTAAACCATATATTCATCCATCCTGCTACCGTTATTTTTATTGGTTCTAAATATGAACCGCTGTCAATTGATGATTGTATTTGCTTTAGTTTCTTTAAAGCTTCTGCTTGTGTACTTCCATAAACTGATTTTCTTATTGGCTTTCCTGTGCCCGGATTTGTTCCTAAAGTATATCTTGCCTCCCATATTCCATTTTTACGTTGTCTTATATTACCTTCTCCACTAGCTCTGCGACTATTGTTTTTTCTTGGCATTATTTTTTTCTCCTACTATTATTAATTTCAAATTTTATCTTTTTCTGTTTCAGCCATTCTATGTAATCATTTTCTAACTTTGAATTTAATTTAATTTTTTCTCGCCAACCAGCAGCTTCTTTTTTAAAATTTTCAAGTTCTATCTTTTTTGTTAAACTGCCAGTACGATTACATCTATTGTTCATTACATTATAAATTTTTTTATAAAGTTTTACGCTTTCTTCTTTGTTGTGAATTAGGTAGTTTTGATAAATAGCATATTGATTACAAGTTTTGTTAAAATCTTTTGGACATAAATTTTCGCAGTACATCGTACTTTGTTTTCGCTTGAGGTAAAAATATTTTCCACAACAAGCACATTTCTTTAATGTTTTATTTTTTTCAGTCATTTCATTTAATAAAAATTTTATTAAATCTAATACGGTATGAAATTCATAGAAAATTATTGTAGACCATTTTTGTTTTTCTTCTTTTATACATTCTAATAGTTTTTCAAATTTTTGGTTTTCTGGTAATTCATAAGAGTTTTTTATGTTGATTAATTTTGAATCCAACTTTGGACAACTTGTTTTTGTTTTAGGTTTAAAGTTTATTTCTGATTTTAATTTACCAAAGAATTCAGAATATGTTTTGGTGTTAAAGTATAAATATGCCATTCTTCTTTCAAGGGTTGTACCTGATGATATGGATTCGTTTAAAACTTTATCAACGATATCGATTAATCCTTTATAGTTTATTTTTTCAATTTCATCAATAAAGATGTTCAAGGCTTTATTTTTATAATCCTTTAAGTTTAGATTTTCCTTTGCATATTTAAACCTTAAGTTTTGATATTCATCAAATTTGTCAGAAAAATTTTGAGAGTATTTTTTGTATATTCCAATTAACCGATTTAATTCATTTAAGTAATAGATAGAGAAA
>CAYQCM010000069.1:0-6593 GCA_964416045.1 uncultured Eubacteriales bacterium
AATCACCGCCTTGCACGTGGAAGGCATTATTAACCATATCGGACAATGAAAAAGATTAGGATTTTGCTTGTATTGCTGCTTATAGCGATGTTTCTTGCATCACTGTTTCTCAATGTGCGACACTATGCATGCGAGGGCAGTGAGCGTGTTGTGGGCGACACGATAACGGTAACGGTAATCGACACCATATCCTACTTGAAACCCGTGCCAAGGGACAGCGTGGTTGTGCGTTACGTCACGGAGCGGCTTCCGGTGGCGTCACGGGCTAATCAGGAGGATGGGACGGTGCGTGCGTACAGCGGTGGGGACACAGGTATTGAAGATGTTCCGGAAGGCGACAACATCTCGGGTAAAAATATTGCGGACAGCGTAGAGGTGGAGATACCCATCACGCAAAGAGTATATTGCGACAGCACATACAGGGCATACGTGAGCGGATACCGTGCGAGCCTTGACAGCCTGATATTGTACCCACGAAGCGAGACAGTGATCATAAGCACCCCCTGCCCGGAACTAAAGCAGAAACGGTGGGGCATCGGCATTCATGCGGGATACGGCATCTGCACGACCGGCACACCCCGTCTGTCGCCATACATAGGGGTAGGCATATCGTATAACATTTTCAGTTTCTAACCATGACAGCAGTGACATTGACAATAGACAAAGAGCAGGTGTATGAGGAAGTGGCAAAGACCACATCGTACACAGGCGCAAAGATGGATGATGAAACCGCCTACGAGCGTATCTTCACTACCGACGAAGACAAGACCATGCTTGAAAGGTTTTGGAACGAGAGCAAGAATATGGTCAGCAACAGTCTTAAGAAGCTGCTTGTAAGCGAAACAGAAACCGACGGGACATATTCGTTGGAACTCGGTTTATCCAATTTGTTCGAAGAGGCTTTGACAGAGAGCATGCAGCGGTGCCTGTTCAGTTTCTTCGTCATGAACATAACCGCCAAATGGTACACATTCACCAACAAGCAGGAGGCGACAGCTTATGCAACGGAAGCCGCCACTTACATTGACGAGTTGATGAGAAAGGCATTCTTTAAGAAGATGCCTACCCGTCCGACATATAATTAGTTGAATTTTAATGTAAAAAATCATGGCAGTAAAGGGAAAGACACTGACGGTAACGCAGGAGGTCAAAGAACTCATCTACGACATTCAGAACAAGGCATTCTTGACTGGCCGGGCACGGGAAGCAGAGGGGACAAAGTCATATGAGGCGGCATCGAACATGCAAGCGAGCGATGATGACGACCGCTACCAGATACGCCGGTCGCTGGCCAATGCTTTCGCCTCAATGAAAAGCCTGCTTGGCGAATATCTCTACGAGGAAAAAAGCACGAGCGACAACCGTGTATATGAAGAGATAGACAATGACGGTCAATTGACCCTGTCGTTGCAGTTACCGTGCAACTACAACGACGCTTCGGCAGACAGCCTGAGCAACGGCATACACTCCTACCTTGTGGACACGGCCTTGGTTGAATGGTTCACAATAACTGACAAGGAGGATGCGCAGGCATATATCGCCCATTTGGCGGGAAGCATTGAAACCATTAAGAAAGCATTGTATAAACGCAGTCGGCCTGCAAGACCGACATATGACTAAGCCTATGAGATACCGGAATAATAAGACCTGTGGGTGCAGGAAGCAAGAAACAAAGGATGTGACGTTGACGTTCAAACGTGCCGAGCTGCTCTATGATGCGAGCAACTACTCGTATGTATTGGCGGAGCATATACCGGAGGGTGACGAGTGCCGCCGGCACCAAGTGATGGACATCTGTCAGGAGGGGAATGTGGACAGGGTAACGAGGGTGCTGAACATGGCCCACGCGGAATGTGTGGAGATGCTTTACCCCTACACCAAGAGTGAGATACCGGACGGAGAGTGTTCAATGGACGACATTCTGTCGGAGCCGGATGTATATGAAATCAAGCTGACGCTTGCGGAAACGTTCTCGCTCAGCACCGTCAGACTGCTGGAGTCACTGATACACGAATACCTTGTGTGCCGGGTGCTTGCCGACTGGATGAGCATCACCGAAGCTAATGCCGAGGCGACGTGGGAAAAGAAGTTCATGGCTCTAAGGGAAAAGATAAGGACGTCGCTGATGTCGAGGACGGGCAAAGTAAGACGGAAGTTGAAGCCATTTTGAACAAGAGCCGGAGTGCATCATGTCCGGCTCTTTCCCTAAAAACAATCTCATCAACTCTTAAGAACAAAAACAAATGCGTCCTGCCTGCACTGCCGCGGGCAGAAAAGGCACCTGTTATCTCGGACGGTTCTGCAATCGCGGCGTATGCTGCACCGTGAAGCCGTATATACTTTCCTTCTTGTCAAGGCTGCAAACAAGGGCGATGCGGAACGCCTTGTATGGAGTTCCACGGAAACCACGCATGTACACATCGCCACTGCTCCATACGATGTGCCAATTGAACAGGTCGTTAGATCCGAAAAGGATTTGCGACACATGGTCTTTTTTCATGTACCCTCTCTGTATGATTGTGTCAATGGTCTTAAACATATCCGGGTCGCCAATCTTGAAAGGGCGTGTGATGGCAAGTGCGGTGATGCCGTCGGCATCGGAGAGTGAGACATTGACAAGCTCCGTACCTTGCATTGCGAGTGCCTCGGGGTATGAGTTGATGTTGCTTGTGATTTTGGAATGTACCATTCCCCACAGCTGTGATTTCAACGAAAAGACATAGGCGTATTCCACGGCAGTGTTATAAACGAAAATACGCTGGTTGGTGTAGTCGTACACCATTCGGCAGTCGGCGAGGAACTCGAGGAATGGTATCATAGCCACGTCGGCGGCGGTGAGTTGTTCGTCCGGGCCGGCCTTGGAGTTGAACACATCGAGTAATTTGTCGTATTTCGGGAGGTCGGTTATAGAGAAAATATACTCGGCCTTCAGGCTGTCGGAGATACACAGGACCTCCGAGCCGCTGATATGCATGATGCCCCTGTCGGTTGCGAACAGCACGGCAGAGTCGATTTGGGTGATGCTGTCGGTGCTTATGCAGACATCTCGGGTTATAGGCTGCTTTGCCGAATAAGTGCCGGTGTCGGAAACCTCCAACGCCCAAACCCCCTCGGTGCTGAATGCGTACAACGGGAACTGTCCGAACTGACCTTGCGAAAGTGCCTTCGCCGCCGCGCTGATTCCGATTATGGTACCTGTACCGACGGTGTTAATGTAAGATACCGGGAAGTAAAACGGGTTGTTCACTTCGGAAGTATATATTTTGTTGAGGATATCGACAGTCTTTTCAGACAAAGAGGACACGGTGGTAAGGCTTGTCGTGTCGCAGGTTTCCTCGATACCGTCCCAACCGCCGAAATAAACGGCTCCGTTTAGGAGGTCGTGCTGTTCGAGCGGCACTTCATAATAAGTGGCAAAAGCACGGGACACGACGACCACCGCCTTGTATGCATTCACATTGGGATAGTACAGGAACAGCAGAGGTGCCATCATTCCGAAATCATAATCACCACCCTGCACGATAATGTCTCGCCCGTCTTGTTTTATGAAAACGTAAACACGCACGGCACGCGTATAATCGAAGTATGTCGGTTCGACTTCATCCCAAGCGGCCACATACCCGTCGGAATGGCAGAACAGGGCCGCTGCGTTGAACCCGTCGAACAGTTGCTTGGAGATGTTTGCAATGTTCAACCTCTGGTTGTATGCAAAAGAATACTGTGGGATAAGCGTGTCGTGGCTGTCGTAGTCGTCGTCGAGTGTTTCACGCGAGGTGAGCGACTGGAGGTAGTCATCCTCGACATCGATAGTGGTGCGTTCGGTAGTAAGGCTTTCGAGCTTGATGCTCTTGAGGAGGTAGAAAAGCGAGCAGGAGCTGATGTCCTCCTTTACCGTTGCGGCGCTTTTCGTAGGGAGCATCAGTCGTCCTGTCGGGTATTCAAGCGTGTCGGGGTTGAAAGTGTGGGCATATAGCTTTGAGAATTTGTTCATTTGGTACCGGAGAGGGTATGTATCGGTGCTTGTCGCCTGATTGGTGTGCTTGCATATGCAATAGCAGTCGGATTCGTCGACCTCCACAAACCGGGTGCATTCCCCGCTTTGGTCGTAGGTGTAAATGGGCTGCGAGACGAATATATCGACGGAACGCACGATGTCGGTCCAATTGAGGAGTTCGTCGATGTAAGACTGTGCGATAACCGCGTAGTCGAGTGTATGCAGGACCCCGACCACCTCCAAATCGGCATCGGTATAAGCCCCTTTACCTGTGATGTGGTTGTAAAAGACTTGCGGGGCGAGGTCGGAAGAGCAGACCATCAGGATGGGGGCAGACTGCATAGTGAGGGAACTGTCGTAAAGGCGGTATGCGTACCTGACGAGGAATGGGTAAATGAACTTGCCGGCGTTTGTGGATTTGTCGGCGATGAACTTGTTGACCTTTGCGAGCACTTGGTTAGAGATTGTAGTCTTGTTGTCGTCGGAGAATTCATCCCAGATTTCGTCCTCGTCGATTTCGTCAAACGAAATGGAAAACTCGTCGGTGCGAACCATCTCTCCCTGCAAACCGAAAGAGATTGGCAGTTCGGGGAGATGGGAACCGAGGTACAGGTATCCTTCATCGAGGCTTTTCCACAGGAAATAATGCATACCGTCGGAGGCGAGGATTACGAGCGTGTTCCCGATGGCCTCGAAGCTGTATATGTCGGTTGAGAATTGTCGTATAAGCGTCAAGGAGATTTCGTCGCCGATGCTGTCGGCATCAATGTAAAATATCTCCCCGGTAGAAGTGTCCTGCACTATATAATACTTGAACAGCGAAGTCTCGTGGATGCACACGACCTTTTGACCTTCGTCCAACGTAAACAGCGTTTTAGGCGGGAGGACCGGCTTAAGGGCACTGTCCTCGGGGACAAGTCCCACCGACAATGCCAAGTCGCCATCACTACATTCATAGTCAGACGGGTTGGCGGAATATCCATTGTATTTTATTTTCTGTATCATAATGTGTGTCTTGTAATTATTGGCAATAATGTTCCATACACGTGGTGTTCAACCGGCTTGCCCACACACAGCCTGGCTTCTCCAGCCGACGCACTTCTTTTCATCATCTCTGCGCAGAGCCTTGCAGACCATGCCCGGCAGTTGCGGCCTCCTTTATTCGTGGAATAAACGGATGCTTCATGCCTTCCGATGGTTGGAGAACGGTGTTTCACATACAGATAGAACTCCTCTCCATCGTGCAATACATCCAAGACATCCCCATGTTTGAGTTGGAGAAGTCTTGCTATGCGTGACGTAATATCAATCCTTCCTGAGGAATGGAACACGATGTCAGGTCTTCTTGTATTTTCTAATATGCTTTGCATGGGGCTTGTCGAATTGATAATAGACTTTTCCATCGGGCGTTTTATGAATTGAAACAGACATTTTCACCTTGCCGGTCCCGGGCAATCCGTATTCATAGAATATCAACCCGACAGACGGGCAAAGAGTTTCAAATCCGATACAGCGGTATTTCCCATTGTACTGAATGTCGCAATACTGCGTAGGCTCGGCAATATCGGGATTGAGCATAAACCCGAAAGAGCCGTGTTGGGGGATATGGAAAACGAACACTTTCGGCACATCACTTCCTTGTGCCGTGTTCTTCATATGTCGGAACAACCGGCGGGACAAGGTTATGGAATTGTCTGCCGGGTCGGCGATGACGAAGTAACGCAAAGATCGCCCCCATGTGATTATCTTCTTTATCATACAGATAAAAATAGATTATTGGGGCAAAGTAATCTGTTTAACTTTTACCACTGCGGCTGGATGAACACGGCGGGAGCGGAAAGATACGGTATCGACATAGCGGAATGACAACGTGTCCTCAATTTGCATTCGGTGGTTGTCCGCTTCCTGCTTGGTTAGGAAAATGTAGGAGCAAATCTCCTGCTTGGTCGTGCCTTTGGTGGCAACGATGTTGGCGTAATACTTGCGTCCGAACAAGAACGCCATGATTTCTTTTAATACTGTTGTTTGCATATTAAATTCTTTCATATTACTATTATCAAAATCACTATCATGAATTTCTTTGAAAATTACCGATGTGGAATCTTCTCTTTCATGTTGACTACAAGCTCCTATATTTTTTGTTTTAGATGGGGTTAAAAGACATATCCTGGAATCTTCAAATGCACAACCATCACACTCTTTACCTTCAACTGTAATATAAGTTTTACCCTTTAGAGTAAACTTTTCTCCTATCTTTCGTTCCATATCATTTAGTTTCGTTTAACTAATATTTCACCAAGATTCATATTTGGAATCCGATAGACATTCTCAATGCCAAGTCATACCAATCTTTTAATTTGTCCGCTGCTATACTATAAATTTGCTTATATGACGGAGCAATTATATCATATTTCCATCTGACAATATCAATCATAGATGTATTTTTGTCTATCGCTAACTTTTTGCCGCACAAGACAGCTGCTGCGTCCTTAATTCTCTGTTTCATCATAACTCTTTTTTTATACATAGTTATTTCTTCCTTCTCATTGCCTCAGTCCTGCTTCGGTAGTTCGGGAATCGGCATCCAGTGTGTAGGGTG
>CAYQCM010000070.1:0-6491 GCA_964416045.1 uncultured Eubacteriales bacterium
TTTATTTATAGTATAAAATTACACTTTTAAAACAATAATTAATAATAAGTTGACTTAATTTTAATTTTGTGGTAATATATTTATACTTAAAAATAGTTTTGAGGAGAGAAATACATGTCAATAAATTTTATAGGAATGGTGCTATCGCTTTTTGTATCAACTGTTCTTGGTGGTATTTTTAAATTGATGATGAGGCCGATAAGTAATTTGATGGAAGCTACGGGATATTTTGATGCGGACACATATTCAGTTATGAGCCAATATTGTGAAGATTTAACTGAAAAAGCCAGAAATGGTGAGCTTTCGGAGGCTATTGGCAGAGATAAGCAAATAGATACAGTAATAAATACTCTTACTAGAGAGGGAAAAGGAAATCCTTTTCTAGTTGGAGATGCCGGAGTTGGAAAAACAGCTTTGGTTGAAGGTTTGGCTGTCAAAATTTCAAGGGGAGATGTTCCTGAAGAATTTAAAAATAAAAAAATTATGAAAGTTAATATGGTTAACTTGATTGCGGGTAAATCTTATGGTAGCGGAAATCCTGTTTCGAGGATAAGGGCTCTGTTTGAAAATGCAAAAAACGATAAAGATATTATTTTATTTATAGATGAGTTTCATCAGGTTGTACAGTGTCATGCTGGTGATATATTTAAGATGTACCTTGATAGAGGAGAGGTTAAAGTAATAGCTGCAACTACAACTACTGAATTTAGCTATATTTCTAAAGATCCTGCATTAGAACGTAGGTTTACTAAAGTTGATATTGAAGAACCTTCGTTAGAAGAATCACTTAAGATACTAGCCGGTATATCTCCAAAATTAGAAAAAGAAAATAATGTTAAGATATCTAATGGATCGATTATTGCCACAATCAATCTTACTGACAGACATATGCGAAATAAAAATTTCCCAGATAAAGCCATAGATGTTATGAGATCTGCTGTCAAGTTGGCTTCGAGAAGACCTGAAGGAGAAAGAATAGTAACAGAACAAGACATAAAAGAGATTATTTCTAATGAAACGTGTATACCTTTGGATGATTTTAATGATAGTAAGTTAGATGAACTGAACAATATGCCGGAAAGAATTAAAAAAATTGTTATAGGGCAGGACAACGTAGTAGACAAAGTGTGCGGTGCTGTAATACGCGGTAGATTAGGAATGAGTGAGGTTAATAGGCCAAGAGCATCGTTTATATTTGCTGGGCCGTCTGGAGTTGGAAAAACGCTGCTTTGTGATATTTTAGGTGTAGAAATTGGTAGTATGGTGGAAATAGATATGTCATACTATAAGGACAAAAATTCTATAGCTGATTTTACTGGGGCAAAATTGCATGGGTCAAAAACAGAACTTTCTGATAAGGTATGGAAGCAACCTTATTCTGTTGTTGTTTTCGATAAAATAGAAAAAGCTTGTCCTGAAGTTATTGATATAATTACAAGTATATTAGAAAAAGGATATATGTTAAGTTCGGGTGGAAGAAGAATAGATTTTACGAATACTATTATTATTATGACAACTAATATAGGTGAAGATATTATAATAGGTAATGAAAGTGAAAATAGTGAAAATATAGAAAAAAGTGTAATTTCAAGGGTAAGTAGTAGATTTAGTAATGGGATTTGTGGAAAAGTAGATGATATATTAGTATTTAAAAAACTTTTGGATAAGGATGTCAAAAAAATAATTTCTAAATGTCTATCTGATACGGTGTCTCAACTAGAAAGGCTAAAAATCAAGGTAGAATTTGACGATGAAGTAGTTGAATTTTTATCTAAACAAAGTGGGGACACTTATCTTGGAATGCTATATATATGTAAACAGGTTAAAGATAAGATATCTATCCCTATATCAAATATGGTTGTTTCCAAAAAAATAGATAAGTCTAAGAAAATCAAGTGTACAGTTGTAGAAGATAAAATTAAATTTAATATAATAGATTGATTTTTATTGAAGTATCAAATATTTACGTCTTAATTTATAATTAGGACGTAATTTTTTTAAAAAAATTTATCTAAGTGATTATTGACAAATGTAAAAAAAATTGGTATTGTATAATATATTATATAAATTATACAAAAAAAGGATAATTAATAATGAAAAAAAATATATTTTTATTATATTGGATTATATTTTTAGCGTTTTTTAGCAATAACAATAATGTGTTTTCTGCAAATAGAATAGAGTATATTAAATTAAGAGGAAGCATAAATGTATCTACAAATGCTGAATTTGAACCTTTTGAATATAAGGATGGTAATGAGTTCGTAGGTATAGATTTAGATATTGCAAGGGAAATTGCTAAAAAATTAGGTGTTGATATTAATATAAATGATGTGTCATATAGTGCTTTGCCATTAGAAATAAGTAGAGGTACATGTGATTTTATTATTGCCGCCATGAGTTACAGCGAAGAAAAAGCTCAGAATATGGACTTTTCCGATTCTTATTTTGAAGCTGATCAAGTCATAATAGTTTCTAAAAGCAGTGATATAAATTCAGGGGGAGATTTACATAATAAGAAAATAGGTGTTCACTTGGGTACTACCGGAGACACTTATTGCACTTCAAACCTGAAAGACTGTGAAATTAATAGGTATAATAATGGCTCGGAAGCTATTTTGGATCTATCTAACGGTAGAATAGACGCTGTAGTTATTGATAATTTTCCGGCTCTTAAACTCGCGGAAAAAAATCCTGAAACTAAAATTTTAGATGGATATTTATTTAAAGAAGAGTATAGAATTGCAGTTCCAAAGGGAGACAAAGAATTTCTCGAATTTATAAATACTTCTTTACAGGAGTTAAAAAAAGACGGAATTATTGAACAAATTACAAATAATTATAAAAATATTAATAATCAGTCCGATAAAGTAGGTATGTGGGGGCAAATTTATAATAATCTGATATATAAGGACAGATATAAAGAAATTTTGTTAGGTCTTAAGGTCACTTTAGAAATTACAATTGTAGCTCTTCTAATAGGTATAAGTATAGGCGTTTTTATTTCTATGGTTAAGATTTTAAAGTCACGAAACTTATTTATGAAAATTATGAATGTTATTGTTGACATATATATTTCCGTAATTCGTGGGACACCTGTCGTTGTACAAATGTTTATTATATATTACCTGATTTTGGGATCTACAGGTTTTTCCAAGGTAATTGTTGCAATGTTCGCTTTTGGAATAAACTCCGGAGCCTATGTATCTGAAATTATTAGAGCAGGTATATCTTCGGTGGATAAGGGACAATTTGAAGCTGGAAGATCTTTGGGTCTTACAGAACTAACTACTATGAATAGAATTATTTTTCCTCAGGCATTTAAAAATATTATTCCTACGCTTTGCAATGAATTTATTTCCCTTGTAAAAGAGACGTCTGTAGCGGGATTCATAGGTATTGTGGATTTATCTAGAGCGGGGGATATTATAAGAAGTCAGACTTATGAGCCGTTTGTACCTCTTGTGTCTACAGCTATAATATATTTTATTATAGTTTACCTGATTTCTTATTTGATGTCTGTACTTGAAAGGAGTCTTGGTAGAAGTGATATCCGTTAAAAATTTATCAAAACATTTTGATAGTGGCGGTAAAACTATTGAGGTTTTAAAAAATATAAATGTTACAGTCAATAAAGGAGATAAAATTGCTATAATTGGTCCGTCGGGGTCTGGAAAGAGTACTTTTTTAAGATGTATAAATGGTTTGGACGTACCTACCAGCGGTGAGATTATATTTGAAGGAAAATGTATTACGGACAAGTCTTGCAATATGGACATAATAAGAAGACAAATCGGTATGGTATTTCAGCATTTTAATTTGTTTCCTCATCTTACGATACTTCAAAATATAATTTTGGCTCCGGTACTTCTTAAGGTAATGAATCCAGAAGAGGCTAGAGAAGAAGCTAAAAAACTTTTAATAAGAGTAAATTTACTTGATAAGATGGATGAATATCCCATTAAACTTTCCGGTGGACAAAAACAAAGAGTAGCTATTGTAAGAGCTCTTGCTATGAATCCTAAGGTAATATTGTTTGATGAACCAACGTCTGCACTTGATCCTGAAATGATAGGAGAAGTTCTGGACGTTATGGGAGAGCTTGCAAAAAACGGTATAACAATGCTTGTAGTTACTCATGAAATGAATTTCGCTAGGGAAATGGCTACCAGAGTGATTTTTATGGATAATGGAGAAATTATTGATGACGCTCCTCCAAAAGATATTTTTGAAAATTCTAAAAATGAAAGAATTAAAGAATTTCTTTCAAAAATTTTGTAATATTGATATAATCGTTTAGGAAATTTTTGTTTTTGGGAGAAATAATATGAAAGTCTTTAAAAGTAAGTCAGAAAAAGATACGATGCATATAGGAATTTTATTGGCTAAATGTCTTAATGGAAATGAAGTTATAGCTTTTCATGGGGAAATGGGTGCAGGTAAGACAGTATTTACTCGTGGAATAGCTAATTTTTTTTGTTTGGAAAAAGAGGTTTGCAGCCCAACATTTTCTATTTTGAATGTGTATGAATCAGATAATATTAATATCTACCATTTTGACATTTATCGAATAACAACTTTAGAAGACCTTGAATCTACTGGTTTTTTTGATTATTTAAATAAGGGTATAATAATAATAGAATGGAGTGAAAATTTGAATATAGAGTCTTTATGCGATAATATAATAAAGATTACTATAAAGAAACTTGAGAATCTTAATGAAAGAGAAATAATAATAGAAGGAAGTAGTATAGGTTGAATATATTGTCAGTAGACTCTTCTTCAAAAACCGCTTCTGTAGCGATAAATAAAGATGGAGAAACTTTAATTGAAATTTTTTTAAACACAGGTCTTGTTCATAGTAAAACTTTAGTACTTGTCATTGAGGATACGATTAAATATTCCGGAATACGTATGGAAGATATAGACTTGTTTGCAGTATCTAGCGGTCCTGGATCTTTTACGGGTATTAGAATAGGTATGTCTGTTATAAAAGGTATGATGTTTGCACTAGATAAACCTTGTATTCCAATCTCCTCCCTTGAAATACTTGCTTTTAATGCATCAAATTGCGGCGGGATAATTTGCCCTTGCTTAGACTTTAGAAGAGGAAGTTTGTATAACTGTCTTTTCAAAAGTAATGGGGAAAATCTTATAAGACTAACCGAAGATAGAAATATTTCTGCCCATAATCTTTTAGAAGAGCTTGGAAGTTATAGACAAAAAATTTATTTTGTTGGCGATAATGAACAATTATGTTATAATTCATGGGTAAATGATTTGTTTTTAGGAGATTTTTGTATATTAAAGAATCCTTTTTGCAGTATTAAGGCGTCGAATTTAGGGATACTAGCATATAAAAAATATTCTAGTGATAAAAGTGTTGCATTAGACGATTTTTATCCTACTTACTTAAATTTGTCCCAAGCAGAAAGGCAAAGGCAAGAAAACAATCTAATTAGAGGAGGAAAATAAGATATGTTGTATATTGGAAGCGATCACGGTGGGTTTAGTCTAAAAGAATATCTTAAAAGTTATTTTGAGAAAAATAATATAGTATTTGAAGACCTCGGAGTATATACTCAGGAGTCATTCGATTATCCTATAATTGCCGAAAAACTTTGTGCCGAAGTTATAAAAGACCAAAATAATAGGGGGATACTTATTTGCGGTACGGGAATAGGAGTTTGTATAGCTGCTAACAAAGTTAAGGGAATAAGGGCTGCTTTGTGCAGTGATGCTTATGTTGCGGAAATGAGCAGGAAACATAATAATGCAAATGTACTTTGTATGGGTGGAAGAGTTTTGGGAAATGATAAGGGAGTAGATATTGTTAAGAGCTTTTTGTCTACTGACTTTGAGGGTGGAAGACATTTAAGAAGAGTAGATCAAATTATAAAAATAGAAAGGTAAAAGGGAAAATATTATGACAGAAAAAAATAATGTATTTATAATGGATCATCCATTAATACAACATAAAATAACATTGCTAAGAGATAAAAATACAGGATCTAAAGAATTTCGCGAACTTATAAGTGAAATCGCCATGCTTATGTGTTATGAGGCCACGAGAGATTTACCGCTTAAAGAAGTCGAGGTTGAAACTCCTTTGGAAATAGCCAGAACCAATATTTTATACGGAAGAAAATTGGCATTTATTCCTATTTTAAGAGCAGGAATTGGTATGGTTGACGGTGTTATGAAGTTAGTTCCTGCCGCTAAAATAGGACATATAGGACTTTATCGTGATCCCAATACTTTAAAACCAATCGAATATTTTTGTAAATTACCCGGCGACATAGAAGAAAGGGAAGTAATAGTTCTTGATCCAATGCTCGCTACCGGAGGATCGGCAACTGATGCAATTACTATGATAAAAAAACGTAATCCTAAAAGTATTAAATTTATGTGTATAATATCTGCGCCGGAGGGAATTAAGTTTTTAAGTGAAAGTCATCCTGATGTAAAAATTTATTGTGGGGTCAAAGATA
>CAYQCM010000071.1:0-6462 GCA_964416045.1 uncultured Eubacteriales bacterium
CGCTTAAGCTTTACTGAACCACTCGACTATCTCGTGGTTTTCTATATACAATAAATCATTCACCTTTCTAGTGAATGACTTATATAATTTTACAAAAAACTAAATAAAAGTTTTGATTATATCTTTAAATATTTGAGAATTTTCAATAGACTTAACAATGGAGCTGGTGAGCGGATTTGAACCGCTGACCTGCTGATTACGAATCAGCTGCTCTACCAACTGAGCCACACCAGCTCAAATCAATTCTTTAAAAATTATATATTAAATATAAAAAAATAGTCAAGGGAATATCAAAATATTTTTATATTAATAATTAAATTTTTCTAGAAAAGAAATTCCTATCTTCTAATAGCTTATCTATTGTATCAAACCCTAGTTCATTTAGCAACTTAATTACGTATAAATTATCTATTGGAGTGGCATATTCAGACTCGCTTCCATAAATATTTACATTTTTTCTTCCTAATTCCTTATCAGTAATAGCACGAGGCCCTCCTACACATCCACCTACACACCCCATTCCTTCAAAAAAATTTTCATTTACGTTTCCATCTATAAGTTCCTGTAGAAGTTTTTTACACTCTATCGGTCCTTGAGCTACTCTATATTTCAACTTTATTCCGTCTTGCTTCCTTATTTTTGACAAAGTCCTGTTTACAGCTTCACTAACACCACCAGATCTAGCATAAATTCTTCCCGCTTCTGATGAATGTTCTTTATCAATATCCGCTAAATTTTTTAGATTTATATTCATTAAACCAAATATTTGATTAACTTCCTGAAATGTGAGCACGTAATTAATAGCATCTTTTATATCCGGCTCTCTTGCTTCTGATTTCTTGGCAAGGCAGGGTCCTATAAATACCGTAACTGCTTGAGGGACAAGTTTTTTTACGACTCGTCCACATGCTATCATTGGAGAAACTGAAGGGGGAACATAAGGAATAAGGGTACTATAAATTTTTTTGATCATTTTAATCCATACCGGACAGCAACAACTTGTAAGTTGAAAATCAGATTCTTTTTTTATATTTTTGTCAAATTCCAGCGCTTCTTTAAGCGTTAGTATATCCGCAAATAATGCAACCTCCTACCATTCCCTCAAATCCTATTTTTTTAAAAGCAGAGCGTAATTTGCCCGGAGTTATATCACTACCGAACTGACCAATAAAAGCAGGAGCTATTAATGCATATACAACAGATCTATTATTTAAACGTATAGTATTTAATACGGGTATAATATCTTTGCTGGACTTAAATCTGTTTTTTTCGCAAACTTCTATACATCTTCCACATCCAACACATTTATCTTTTTCGATATAGATATTTCCATCATCACTTACTTTCAAAGCATCAAAATCACAGGAATTAATACATTTTGAATGATTTTTAAAACCACAGTCACACTTTTCCCATTTAAGTACAGGAGCATATTTTTCAGGATGTAAAATACAATCCAAATGATACTCGTCATCTTCATTATTGCCCTTCAAAAAGTTTAACTTTTCTTCTATGTTTTCGTCATTAATATGCTCTAAAATTTCCTCATACAATTCTTCAAAAGTTTTCTTTTTAAGTGGCATTTTATATTACGTCCTTTTTAACTTATTTTAAGAATATAAATTAAAAATTCTTAATCCCTACTATTATTTGTAATATACTAGCTTTTATAACCATTTGGATTATTTAATTGAAATCTCCAAGCATCTTTGCACATACGTTCTAAATCATATTTAGTTTCCCAATTTAAACATTTTTTGGCTTTTTCTACATTCGCATAGCAAAATGCTACATCTCCACTGCGTCTACCACCTATTTCATATTTTACTTTGCAATTATTTACTCTTTCAAACGTATTTACTAACTCTAAAACGCTATTACCTCTTCCCGTTCCTAAATTAAAGCAATCTAATATTCCACTGCCGATGCTGCCTATCTTTTCAAGAGCTTTTACATGACCTAACGCAAGATCTACAACATGTATATAATCCCTTACGCAAGTTCCATCCGGAGTATCATAATCATTTCCAAAAATAGTAAGCTTAGGAAGCAATCCTATTGCCACCTTAGATATAAACGGCATTATATTATTAGGAATATCATCCGGGTCTTCCCCTATTAAACCACTTTCATGCGCTCCTATTGGATTAAAATATCTTAAAAGTAAAATACTCCACTTTTCATCCGAAAAATACACGTCAGATAATATTTTCTCTGAAAAATATTTAGTCCTTCCATATGGGTTAGTTACATCTCCGGTATTCATACTTTCCAAATAAGGAACTGGATTATTTCCATAAACTGTTGCAGAAGAACTGAAAATTATCTTCTTTACATTAAACTCATTCATGACTTCCAATAAATTAATAATTCCAAAAATATTATTATTATAATATTTAAGAGGATGTTGGCATGACTCACCTACTGCTTTAAGTGCAGCGAAATGTATTACACAGTAGATATTGTATTTAGAAAATATATCACTGAGTTTATCTTTATCCCTAATATCGCAATTAAAAGAAATTATCTCTTTACCTGTAATCTTTTTTACTCTGTTTATTGACTCCGATAAACTATTTGAATAATTATCTATAGAAATAACACCATATCCTGCATTTAAAAGCTCAACACAGGTATGGCTACCAATATAACCTGCCCCACCCGTGACTAATATATTCTTCATTTCTATCCTCCAAAAGACCAAGATTATCTTTTATCAATCAAACATACACTATGAGCAGATATTCCCTCTAATCTACCTGTAAATCCCAAATTTTCTTCTGTGGTTGCCTTAATATTTATACAGTCAACATCTATAAAACATACTTTACTTATATTTTCTCTCATCTTATCAATATGTTTACTTAATTTAGGTTTTTGGGCAATTATAGTACTATCTATATTGCAAATTCTATAATTGCTTTTATATATAAGGTCTCGCACCTTTTCAAGTAAAATTAGACTGCTGATATTTTTAAAATTATCGTCATCATCAGGAAATATCTTCCCAATATCTCCCATACACGCCGCACCTAAAAGACTGTCTATTATTGCATGAATTAAAACGTCTGCATCAGAATGACCTAAAAGTCCCATATTATAATCTATTTTTACTCCGCCAAGTATAAGCTTTCTTCCTTGGACTAATTTATGCACGTCATATCCATGCCCTATTCTCATAAACTATCCTCCAAATTAAAAAGTCTTAAAGCATTCTGCTTTGTAATATTTAATACCTCCCCAGGCGAGATATTTTTAATATCCGCAATTTTATCCGCAACATACTTAATATACGATGATTTACACCTCTTGCCACGATATGGAACAGGCGATAAATACGGAGCGTCTGTTTCAAGTAAAATACATTCCAAAGGTATATTTTCCACAATTTTTACTAAATTTTTGGCATTTTTAAAAGTGACAATTCCTCCTATTCCTATATACATTCCCAAATCTATTATCTTACGTGCCATCTCTAAAGTACCTGAAAAACAATGTATAATCCCTTTTGGCTTATAATATTTAATTATCTCAAGAGTGTCGTCATGTGCATCTCTATCATGCACAACTATTGGTATATCATATTTTTTAGATAATTTTATTTGCTTTATAAATACGTCTTTTTGTAAATTACTGTTACCTGACGAGTAATAATAATCTAAACCTATTTCACCAATCCCTATAACTTTGTTATTAATCAATAAATTTTCCAGTTCTCCAATAAAGTCATAATTAAAATTATCTGCATTTTCAGGATGTACGCCTATCGTTGCTAAACAATAAGAATATTTTTTGGATATATCTATACATTTTTTAGAAGTTAAAATGTCAGAACCGGAATTTATTATTTTATATACTCCCTCGCTTGGTAGTGATTCCAGTAATTCTTCCCTATCCGAATTGAATGCTTCGTCATAGTAATGTGCGTGGCAGTCAAATATTAGTCTTTCCATTCCTTCACCTTATCTTACTTCCCACAGGAATTTCATCAACAAATATTACCTTTACATCATCGCTACTACAATCAGCAGCTAAGATCATTCCCTGACTTTCAACCCCGCAAAGTTTTACAGGTTTTAAATTTGAAACTATAACAACATGCCTACCAATTAACTGCTCGGGAGAATAATAATTAGAGATACCTGATGCAATCGTTCTAGTATTTTTTCCATCATTTACCGTAAGTTTTAAAAGCTTCTTTGACTTCTTTATATGTTCACAATTTTCTATTTTAACTACTTTCAAATCTACCTTACAAAAGTCTTCTATATCTATTAATTTAACAATATTATCATTATTATTTTCATCTTTATTTTCAATTATTTTATTTAACTCTTCTATTTCCTTATCAACATCTATTCTGGGAAATAGTAGTTCTTCTTTCTTAACCTTAAATCCTAAAGGAAGCATACCCCACTTTGAAGACGATTCCCATTTGCAAATATCTTCTTTTGATCCCAATTGATGCTGAATTTTCTTAGATGCATCAGGCATAAACGGAGATATTAATATAGATATTATTCTTAAACATTCGCAAAGATTATACAGTACCGTTGAAAGTCTTGATTTACTCTCTTCTTCTTTTGCTAATTTCCACGGCATATTTTCATCTATATATTTATTAGATTTTGAAACAAGAAGCCATATTTTATCAAGAGCAGCAGAAAAATGAAAATTATCCATATGCTTCTGATACTCCGACTGTAACGATTTTGCCATATTTATTAAATCATTGTCTATATTACTAAATTCGGAGTTTTCCAAGATACATCCATCGAAATACTTTTCAATCATAGCTACGCTTCTGGATAATAAATTTCCCAAATCATTTGCCAAATCAAAATTTATCCTATTAATAAGAGATTCGTTAGTAAATGTACCGTCAGATCCAAACGGAATCTCTCTCATTAAAAAATATCTTATTGCATCTACTCCATAACGCTTACAAAGTATATTGGGATCTATAACATTCCCCTTAGATTTTGACATCTTTCCCCCGTCTCCAAAAAGAAGCCATCCATGTCCAAAAATTCTCTTAGGAAGCGGCAAATCAAGCGCCATAAGTATGGCGGGCCATATTACTGCGTGAAACCTTACTATCTCCTTACCTACGAAATGTACGTCTGCGGGCCAGTATTTTTTATAATCACTATCGTCTTCACTTCCATATCCTTGAGCTGTAATATAGTTCGTCAAAGCATCAAGCCATACGTATACAACATGATCTTTATCAAAATTAACTGGTATTCCCCACTTAAAACTCGTACGACTTACACATAAATCATCAAGTCCGTCTTCAATAAATTTTATCATCTCGTTTTTACGACTTTCAGGTTGTATAAAATTAGGATTTTCTTCATATAACTTCAAAAGTTTCTCTGAATATTTGGAAAGTTTGAAAAAGTATGATTCTTCCTCTTCTTTTCTCACCGCTCTACCGCAATCGGGACATTTTCCGTCCTTTGCCTGAACGTCAGTAAAAAAACTCTCGCAGGGAGTACAATACCACCCACTATATTTTCCTTTATATATCTCGCCTTTTTTATAAAGATCATCAAAAATCTTTTGTACTGCCTTTTTATGATAGTCATCTGTCGTCCTTATAAATTTATCATATGATATTCCCAGCAATTTCCATAATCTCTTAAAGTTATCAACTATTGGGTCTATATAATCTTTTGGAGTAAGTCCTTCTTTTTGTGCATTTAATTCTATTTTTTGCCCATGTTCATCTGTACCTGTTAAAAACATTACGTCAAAGCCTTGCATTCTCTTGTACCTTGCCATTACATCTGCTGCAACTGTACTGTAGCTGTGTCCTAAATGTGCTTGTCCTGAAGGATAGTATATGGGAGTTGTTATATAATACGTGTTTCTCAATTTTTTCACTCCTGTAATTTTATTATACCTAGTAATTATACACACAATTGCAATTAATTCAATTTCTGACTTGCTTATTTAATAAACATTTTCCCAAATATTTACATTATGCCCATATTCACACATTAACATCTATTTGAAACTTTGAATAAAATAATACTACAAACATAAGTAGGTGTTCATAATGCAAAAAAATAAAATCCAAAGGCCATTTTATATCATATCCATCTTAGTAATATCTTTTATTCTTTGCTCATGCTCAAATAAAAGTTCTAATAAAAAAGTTAAATTAAATGAAGTTACTAGATCTATTTTTTATTGTCCACAATATTTAGCCATAGAACTTGGATATTTTAAAGATGAAAACATTTCTATAGACCTTACAACATCAAACGGTTCGGATAAAACTATGACATCCATTCTTTCTTCACAGTCAGATATAGGATTACTAGGTCCTGAAACCGCTATATATGTATATAATCAAGGAAGAACAAATTTTGCAGTTTTATTTGCCGCACTCACAAAAAGAGATGGTAGCATAATAGTAGGGCATGAAAAAACTTATTTTTCATGGGATGACAA
>CAYQCM010000072.1:0-6458 GCA_964416045.1 uncultured Eubacteriales bacterium
TTTGCGCCGCTGTTATCATATTATCATATCCTAAAAAAGAAATTTTTTCCTTATAAAAAGATTTATTTCCTATTAGTTTTAATCCTAAATTCAGATTATCTTCTTGACCCTTGTAAGTATAATCTCTTTTAGCTTTCAAAGTTAAGATATATGTAGAATTTAACTGCGATACATTTTCTAAAACATTCTTTGCCTGATAGAAATAAGAGTTTTCATAAAAAGTAAATAAAAAAGCAGAAATTATAGATAGAGATAAATATTTTTTCACTTATTTCACCTCCTTACATTTCCTTACAAATAAAAATCTGTTAACAACAGTTGCAACCATTATTCCAATTATAGTATCAGTAACTCTCTCGACAACGTATAAAAACACACTTGAAGTATCCTGCCCCAATCTTGAAAGTATTACCAAAAGTACAACGCACCCTATTGATACAGACCCTTTCCTATTAACCGTATTACAAATATATACAACTATTAATATACAAAACGGAAGCGCAAATATTCGAACTAATTCATGATAAGGCCCCATTAAAGACAACTCTAAAGCTACGTATCCTATAATACCCCCTATAATAGTACCTATAAATCTATTAATACCTGTTTCGATAGTCTTGGCATACGTTTGCTCCATACATATTACCGCCGCTATAGATGAACAAAATAAATCTTCATGATGCAAAAAACTTGATATCACAGCGCAAAAAAATACCGCTATGGCTGTTTTTATTGCTCTAAGTCCAATCTTATACTCTTTGTTTATGGTAAACATTAAAAGGATTCCCCTATATATAATATTATAAAAATTAATATCCTAAACTTGTGCCCAGTGAATCATCATTATCTGTAAAATAATCTGTTTTGATCGTAGTAAAGTCCGTCTCGCTGTTCCTTATTATTACTTCTTTTACTCCGGAATTTATAATAAGTCTTTTACACATAGCACACGGCGACGCTTTCTTTACATACTCTCCCGTTCTATATTCTCTTCCTACTAAATATAAAAAACCATCTATCATTAAATCCCTAGAAGCGTTTATTATTGCATTCGCCTCCGCATGTACTGATCTACACAGCTCATATCTTTGTCCTCTGGGGATATTCAGTTTTTCTCTTGTACAAAAATTTAAATCTATACAGTTTTTCCGTCCTCTTGGTGCACCCGTATACCCTGAAGATATTATCTGGTCATTGTTTACTATTATCGCGCCAAAATTTCTTCTTATACATGAACCTCTTTTTAGGACTGTTTCGGCTATATCCAGATAGTAATTTGTTTTGTCTATCCTTGGCAAATTTTATCACCTCTCTTCATACAAAAATTATAACATAATTTATTTCGAGAGGATAGGATAAATCTTCCTAATATGATATTATATTTTTTATGTTTTATTTTGTCTTATTTTCTGACTAAACCAGGAACAAATATTATCTTAAAGGGAGCTCAGATTTATGGAAATGTTGTTTTCCTTGGCTATATATATGATCCATATTATAATGATTTTTACTTCATGGGTTATTATATTTAACATATTTTTATCTCTTAAAAAAAATATTACTAAAGAAAAAATAAAAATAACTTTATTTAACAAAACTACCAAAGAAAAAATTCCAATCAAATACTGGGAAAATTCCATAGGAAGAAGTGGATATAGCGACGTAATACTCCAGGACGCAGCAGTATCTAGAGATCACGGCGTACTTTTTCGGCGCGAAGAAGGTTGGTTTATTTCCGATACGGGTTCTAAAAGCGGTATTAAAGTTAACGGTAAAAAAATAGAAGAAAGCACTAAACTAAACATAGGCGATACCATACAAATGGGTTTCTCAGAGCTTTCTTTAGAAAAAAAATCTCAAGACATACATTCCTTTGACAATCATAAAAACAAAGATCCTATTTTAGTCCCATCCGGAGCTGTTTTGTTCATTATTACGGTCTTTACATTTCTAGCAGCAGCCGAAACTTGTATTTCAGAAGGAATTCTATCCCTTGAACCTTTTTTCCCGGTAATTTTAATTAATTTAGTCTCTTGGATATGCTTTATAGTTTCAAAATATGTGTTTAAAAGAGTAAATTTTGAACTTGAAAATTTAGGTATCTTTCTAACAAGCATAAGCGTAATAATTGCAGGAACCGTAAATATAAAACAAGCTTACATACAAATTATTTCTTTGGCTATAGGTTTGGTACTCTTTAATTCTTTGCTTTTTTTCCTAAAAAATCCGGATAAAGCTATGAAACTCAGACCTTTTATTGCTATACTTACCCTTTTGATTTTACTTGCTAATTTAGTTTTCGGTAAAATTAAACACGGATCACAAAACTGGATTATGATAGGAAATTTATCTATTCAGCCGTCGGAAATCGTAAAAATACTTTTCATTATTTTCGGTACAGCCACCCTTAAGCACCTGCAAACCACTAAAAATTTAACAGAGTTTATTATATTTACAGGTATATGTATAGGGTTTTTATGTTTTATGGGAGATTTCGGTACGGCACTGATTTTCTTTGTAACTTTCATACTAATAGCTTTCATGCGTTCTGGAAGTTTCAAAACAATTATATCTATCTGTTTTTCAGCGGTTTTGGGATCAATGATAATACTAAAATTTAAACCATACATTGCAAATCGATTTGCAGCTTTTAGAAACGTATGGGCACATATCAATGATATCGGATACCAGCAAACCAGAGTCTTAATATACGCTGCCTCCGGAGGACTACTGGGAGTAGGTATAGGGAAGGGGTATTTAAGATACGTTTTTGCCGCTACTAATGACTTAGTTTTTGGTATGCTTTGTGAAGAATTTGGTCTTATATTCGCCCTTTTGACTATATCTTGCTTTGCACTGCTTACTATTTATACAAGAAAAGTGAGCATTAAAAGTAGATCCACCTTCTACGCAATAGCCGCCAACGCATCTGCCGGTATGCTTCTTTTTCAAACTGCTTTAAACGTGTTCGGGGCCACGGACATCCTTCCTCTTACAGGTGTTAATTTACCCTTTGTAAGTATAGGGGGAACGAGCATTATTTCTTCTTGGGGTCTTCTTGCTCTTATAAAAGCTGCAGACGAACGTACTTTCGCTGCGAGGAGGTAATTTAAATGGGTAATATTAAAATAAGGTCTTTACTGCTTTATTTGCTGTCAGTTGCTTTTTTATTTGGAGCCGGATTTTTCGTATATGAATATATATTAGACGCTAAAACATGGTCACTAACTCCAATAAACAAACATCTTTCAAGCGGTTCAGCTTACTGTGGTCAAATACTTGACAGAAACGACTTTATCCTGGCAAAAACTTTAAACGGTAAAAGAGTATACAGTGAAAATGAAAACGTAAGGAAAGCTCTACTCCACACAGTCGGTGATTCTGCCTCATCTTTCCAAACTTCCGTACAAACTCGGTATAGTTCTGACCTTTTTGGATATAATTTAATATCCGGCTTTGGTACCCCTAAACCATTGGATACAACAAGTAATATCAAGCTTACTCTTGACAGTAAAGTCTGCGAAACAGCCTACAAATCTTTAAAGGATAAAAAAGGCACGGCTATAGTATACAATTATCTGACAGGTGAAATTATCTGCATGGTAAGTACGCCTTCATACGACCCGGAAAACAAACCCAATATAAAAGAAATATCTGAAAGTGATAAATATGAAGGGGTATACATTAACAGAGCTTTAAACGCATCTTATACCCCCGGATCCGTATTTAAAATTATAACTGCCGCAGCTGCACTTAATAATCTTCAAGACGCCGAAACGAGAACTTTTAAATGCGGTAAAACAAAAATCGTAGACGGTGAAAAAATAGTATGTATGCATAGTCATGGAAATATAAATTTAAAAAACGGTATGGCAAAGTCTTGCGACATTGTGTTTTCTGACATTGCTATAGAACTCGGAAAAGATACTATGACAAAAGAAGCTGAAAAATTAGGATTTAATAAAAAATTCTGCATAGAAGGCATAAATCTTTCAACAAGCAAATATGAAATTGTGGAAAACTCAAGCAAGGCGGACCTCGGTTGGTCGGGTATCGGACAATATACCGTTCTTCTTAATCCAATGCATATGCTAATGATTATGTCTGCTGTCGCAAACAGGGGAGTGCCTGTAGAACCTTACTTTATAGACTCCATTTCGTCAAATAAAGGTCATTCAAATATCGGCAGCAGAAGGCACTCTACCATGGAAAGAATGATAAGTGAGCCAAACGCCGATAAAATTAAGGACCTTATGAGATACACCATGACAAATCATTATGGAGACAAAATGTTTCAAGGTATGAAAATATGTGCAAAAACCGGTACGGCAGAAGTGTCTGAAGAAAAACCTCCACATGGCTGGATGGTAGGGTTTTCTGCTGAAAAAAACTTCCCATTTGCTTTCGTTGTTATCGTAGAAAACAGTGATTTTGGTATTAAATCTGCAGGTCCTGTAGCTACAAATATTATGAAAAGTGTTTATACAAATTTTTATAACAAACACTAAAAATACGTAAAAAATACACAAAAATTTACATCTTTAGACCAAAATAAACTTGACTATCGCTCAAAATAAATATAATATTATTTAAGTATCTTTCCCCATGAAAATACTCGATTAAAAACAGGAGGGTTATTATGTCAGAATACGTACTTAAAACGACAGATCTTACTAAAACTTATTCTCATGTAAACGTAGTTGACAAAGTAAACATAGAAATAAAGAAAGGAGATATATACGGTTTTATAGGCAAAAACGGAGCAGGTAAAACTACTACTATTAGGGTAGTTGTAGGTCTTGCAACGCAGAGCAAGGGAGAAATCGAACTATTTGGAGAAAAACATCTAAATATAGGTAGAAAAAAAATAGGTACTGTTATTGAATATCCCGCTATCTATCCTTATATGACCGCCAAAGAAAATGTTGAAACTCAACGTATACTTCTGGGCGTAAAAGATAAAAGTAAAACAAACGAAATTCTTGATATCGTAGGCCTTGGAAACACGGGTAAAAAGAAAGCTAAAAATTTCTCACTCGGTATGAAACAAAGACTTGCCATAGCTCTTGCTTTAATAGGTGACCCTGAATTTTTGTTCCTCGATGAACCCACAAACGGTCTTGATCCAACAGGAATAAAAGAAATAAGAGATCTTATACTAAAACTTAATAAAGAACATAATATAACAGTTATGGTATCTAGCCATATCCTCGGTGAACTTGCAAAAATCGCTACTAGATACGGAGTCATTAACAAAGGTAAACTCGTTAAAGAATTTTATGCCGCCGATCTTCAAAATTTAGTAAGAAATAAAATTAAAATTAAAGTAAATGACCCACAGACCGCTATATCTTTACTTAAACAACAGTTAAATATCGAAAATTGTGAACTAAAAGATGACACAATCTATATATACGATCATTTAGACCAATCAGGACAAATTAACTCTATGCTCGCTAAACACGATATTATCATAGAGTCCACCTCCAAAGAAGGCGACGACTATGAAGAATTCTTTATAAAGTTAATGGAAGGAGAAAATAAAGATGATTAATTTAATTCTAAGTGATTTTTATAAACTTTTTAAAAGAAAATCCTTTTACGTATGTGCCCTTATCGCTATGGTTATGAGCTGCCTTGGAGTAGTACTTTTAAACTCAGTACTCAACATGGGAGAAATTGAATTTACCGCTAAAGAAATGGGATACAACGGTATATATGCTTTAACAACCTGTCTTGGTGAATCCACTTTACTAGTTACTATTTTAGTTTCTATGTTCGTCCCCGGTGAATTTGCCTTCGGTACAATTAAAAATATAGCTTCCAAAGGTATCAGCAGAGCATATATATATTTATCTAAATTTATAGTCTGCACTTTTATCTGTTTTATATATACTTTACTATGCGGCATAACTTCTTTTACTCTCGGATCTATAATGTGGGAAATCGGTGATCTTTCAGGCCAAAACGTAATACTTGATATACTTAGAATGTTCGGCTTATTTTTACTTGCTCAAGTAGCTTTAGAGTCTATTTTTATTATGGTAGGATTTATAATACGTCAAACAGGCGGTACTGTTGCATCCAACTTAGCTATTACCATCGTAGTACCGGATGTAATAATCAAATTTATAGATTTTGCTTGCTCTGCATGGCTTAAAATTGAAAATTTTTCAGCTGCTGAATATTGGATTTCAGATTACTTAAATAACTTCCTATCTCTAAGTATAAACCAGGAAGTAATAAACAGAGGATTAATAGTATGCATTTGCTATATAGTAGCTTCCACAGCTATAGGAATTTATACTTTCTACAAAAGAGATATAAAATAATTTAATTAATATTACTATAAAAAATTAGGACAGATTTCAAAATAATGAATCTGTCCTTTTTTATAACTGATTTATTTAATCTTCATATGAATCTTTACTTAAAATCCATGCTTACCCCTGCATCAC
>CAYQCM010000073.1:0-6451 GCA_964416045.1 uncultured Eubacteriales bacterium
ATATTTTATATAATAAAAAATGTGACTTAAAATAATCATATTATTTATTAGGTTCATATATTATATATAAAAGATAAATATTTGTAAATAAAAAAACTTTTTAGTAATTTTGACACAATACTTCATTTTACATTATTTAACTATTTAAATAAAAAATGTAAATTTTAATATATTATCGCAGATTAGTAATCTTATTCATAATATATTTAGTAGATTTTTTAAATCCCAGCAAATTATTAGGATTTATTTCCAAATCTTCATAATTTATTGGATAACCATATTTAATTTTTGTCTTTGTAAATATTTTAATTCTATTATTATTTGCTCCAGTAATGCATACAGGTAAAATGGGTTTCTGGGCACTATATGATATTACGGAAACGCCAGATTTAGGTCTTAAAAATTCACCTGTTTTAGAACGAGTTCCTTCAATAAATATTCCTAGTACCCCATCTGATTTTAATATATTTTCAGCTGTACTTAGTCCTACCTTATCATTTTTCCCTCTTTCAATAGAAAAAACGCCTAACATACTAAGTACCTTTCCAAATAATTTTACTTTGAAAAGTTCTGATTTTGCCATAAAAAATATAGACCTAGGATTAGTGATAGCCAAAAATATTGGATCTAAATTAGATAGATGATTTGAACATAATATATACCCTCCATCTATTTTACTCAAATTTTCACTTCCAACTACCTCATACGGATATAAAATCTTTATAAATGGTCTTATTATGGTTACTAGAATTTTATAAAAAATAACATTTTGTTTCATGACCTCACACTTTTCTTTACTATATCAAATATAATATTTACTACCTCATCTAACGTATATTCAGTAGTATCTAAAATTATAGCATCTTTTGCGGGTATTAATGGTGCTATTTTTCTATGCGAGTCATTATAATCTCTTTGTCTTATCGATTCCAGTATATATTCATAACTATCTTTATACCCTTTACTTTGATATTCCAAGTATCTTCTTTTTGCTCTTGCTTCTAATGATGCTGTCAAAAAAAACTTTATGTCAGCGTTTGGCAGTACAACTGTTCCTATATCTCGTCCATCCATAATAATATTGTTCTTTTTTGCAAAATCCCTTTGAAAATCTAATAAAAATTTCCTTACACTGTCTATTGAAGATATATCTGAAGCTATAGACGAAATTTTATTTGTCCTTATATAGTCAGTTATATCTTCAAGACAAAGTATCATTCTTTGCTCCTGACCCCTAAATTCAAGCTTAAGATCAATATTTTTAAGTCCCTTTTCCAATATGTCTTTATCATTATAATTTAGATCCTTTGATACAAAATAAAATGCTATTGCACGATATAAAGCGCCCGTATCTAAATATAAAAAGCCTAATTTTTTAGATAAAATCCCTGAAACCGTACTCTTTCCCGCACTCGCAGGACCATCTATCGCAATTGCTACCATAAAATAATCTTCCCTTTCAAATAAAAATGGCCTCTTTGAGACCATTTAAAAATGGGTTTAATTTAGTCTATCTGTTTGTCATTAATTTCCTTAGAAATAGTCTTTATAAAATTACTCAGATCCATCTGCCCAAGATCACCTTTTTTCCTGTTTCTAACCGAAATATTTTTATTTTGTACTTCTTTATCTCCTATGATTATCATATAAGGTATTTTCTCTACCTGAGCCCCTCTAATTTTATATCCTATTTTTTCACTTCTATCATCAACTGATACCCTTAATTTAGACTCTCTCATCTTAGCTTCAATTTGCCTTGCATAATCATGCTGTTTTTCACTTATCGGCAATATTCTTATCTGCTCCGGCATAAGCCAAGTTGGAAGTGCTCCTGCATAATGCTCAACTAAAATCCCTATAAACCTTTCTATACTTCCGAAAATTACTCTATGTATCATAACAGGACGTTTCTTAGAATTATCTTGATCAATATAAGTTAAATCAAATCTTTCCGGCATTTGGAAATCTAGTTGTACTGTTCCACATTGCCATGTCCTACCAATAGAATCTTCTATATGAAAGTCTATTTTAGGGCCATAAAAAGCCCCGTCTCCTTCATTTATTTTATAAGGTTTACCATTTGAATCAAGTGCTTTTCTTAAAGACTCTGTTGCTACTTCCCATTGTTTATCAGTTCCCATAGAATTTTCGGGTCTTGTAGAAAGTTCTAAAGTATATTTGAATCCAAAAATACTATAGAATTTATCTATTAACTTCATTACACCTAGAATTTCATCTTCTATTTGATCTTCTGTCATGAATATATGAGCATCGTCTTGGGTAAAACATCTTACTCTCATTAAACCATGCAAAGTTCCCGACAATTCATGCCTGTGAACTAAACCAAGTTCAGCTATTCTTTGAGGCAAATCTCTATAAGAATGCAGTTTTCTTTTGTATACAAGCATTCCCCCGGGGCAATTCATTGGCTTAACAGCATAGTCCATATCGTCTATCTTGGTAGTATACATATTGTCTTTATAATGATCCCAATGCCCTGAACGGTACCACAATTCTTGGTTTAATATCATAGGAGTTTTTATTTCTTGATATCCATTTTCTTCATGTTCTTTTCTCCAAAAATTTTCAAGAATATTTCTAAGAACCATACCTTTAGGTAAAAAGAATGGAAATCCGGGTCCTTCTTCATAAATATCAAATAAATCAAGTTCACGCCCAAGTTTTCTATGGTCTCTCTTTTTTGCTTCCTCTATTCTTTTTAAGTACTCACCTAGTTGATCCTTATCAGGAAACGATATACCATATATCCTTTGAAGCATCTTATTTTTAGCGTCCCCACGCCAATAAGCTCCCGTGCAACTTGTAAGCTTTAATACCTTTACGTCTCCAGTAAACATTAAATGGGGTCCTCTGCATAGGTCTACAAATTCCCCTTGCTTATAAAAAGAAATTACTTCTCCTTTACCAGAATGCTCTTTTATTAATTCAATTTTATAGCTTTCATTTTTTTCTTCCATTAATTTTAGAGCTTCATCTACAGGTAAAGTAAATCTTTCTATGTTAAAGTTTTCCTTAATAATTTTATTTACTTCTTTTTGTATTATATCCAGATCATCCGGTGTAATAGTTTTATCTAAATCTACATCATAATAAAATCCATTGTCTATAGAAGGCCCTATAGCAAGTTTTGCATTTTTAAATACGCGTTTAATGGCTTGAGCTAATATATGAGCGGAAGTATGCCAGTAAACTTTTTTTCCATCTATATCATTAAAACTAAGTTTTGAAATCTTACAATCAACAGTAATTGGTGTGCGTAAATCCACAACTTTTTCATCTATTTTACCAGCACAAATTAACGGATTATTAACTTGTCCAGTTTCTTTAAAAATATCATATGTAGTAGTTCCCTCGGGATACTCCCTTTCATATGAATCGTCTTTTAAAAAAACTTTAACCATCATAACACACCTCTTCATTTATAAAACAATTTGTTTTTACGTTTCTTATAAATATATATCGAAATATACAAAAATATGAAGCCTAAAATGATAGCAATAAATAATATCCAATTACTATCTGTTCCAATTTTAACCTCTACCCATAGGGAATTCAATAGTATATTTATTTCAGGGGACAAATTTAAAAATATTTGAGAATTTTTAATAGTTTCTTCATCAGGATAGGAAAATTTATTATAATCACTCTCTTTACTGAGATTCTTTATTACTTCACTCTGAGGCGAAGAATATCCTATATATAACGTATTCTCTAAAGCTATATCCGTTCTACACATAAAATTTATATACTTTTCAGCCTCTTGTTTATACCTAGCTCCCTTGGGAATACACATAGCATCCACAAATTTAATACTTCCACTTTTCGGAATTACAAAACCAATATCAGGGTTATTTTTCATTATTAATGAAGCGTCACCTGAGTAATAAGGCGCTAATATCGCTTCTGAGTTACCAATTTTGTCAAATATTTGATCCATTACATACGACTGAACTAAAGGCTTTTGATCTAAAAGTTCTTCATATGCTTTATTCCAATCATCAGCACTAGTACTGTTTATAGACTTACCTAACTTAAGAAGTGAAATACCAAACGAATCTCTTGCATTATCAAACATAAGTATCTTTCCGCTATATTTTTTATTCCACAATATATTCCAATCAATACTCTCTTCTTTTTCATTCACATATTTTTTATTATAATATATTCCTATTAATCCCCATGTATAAGGAACTGCATATTCATTTTTGGGATCATATTCCAAATTTCGGAAGTTATTGTCAATAAAATTATAATTAGGGATATTATTAAAGTCCAATTTATGGAGCATATCATCTTCAATTAATTTAGAAATTGTATAATCAGAAGGGATTATGACGTCATAGTTTGCCCCTCCTCCGGAAAGTTTTGCAAATAGTTCCTCATTCGTCTGAAAAGTAGTATAGTTAACATTTATACCTGTCTCCTTTGTAAACTGTGCATTTACATTTAGTCTCCCATCAGATCCATTAGATATATACTCTCCCCAATTATACACGTTTATTGTGATACCTTCTCCTCTAGCATCCACATTATATAGAGCATATATAAATAAAATTAATAACAAAAATTTTTTCACTGTTTTTCCCTCAATAATTTATGATTTCATAGTTAAGTAATCCTCAGGAGTGGTATTAAGCATTCGGCACATATTATTATATTCTTTATCATCCATAACATTAATGCCTCCAACATATATAAAATCTCTTAACATTTTATATTGTATACTTCGCTGATTTTCATCATTAGGGATACCCTGCATAAATTCTTCATAATTCTTTAAATAATTATTAAATAAATTACCTATGTTTTTCATTCTTCTATCATATTCCGATGTACGGTTGGCATATTTTCCAAGCGCACATCCTCCACCAAATGAGCAAAATAAGGCTACTGTAAATATTAAAGCATTTTTATTAGATTTAAAAGAGGAGGCCCCTCTCCCCAAAATGCCTTTTAGCTCTTTGTCACCTAACTTTTTAATATTCAGGCCCAAATAATCAGCATCATTATTCAATTCTTCAATGGTTAAATTTAATTTTTTTAAAAACTCTGTAAAGTCTTCTTTGTTTTTGATGCTTGTTAAAATGTCCAATAATTCACTTCTTTGCATATTTATCGCTCCTTCTAACATATTTTTAAATATTGTACCTTAATTAATCAACTTAGTATATATTAATTAAGTTTTTTCATTTTTTCCTTATCTTTCCTTATATTTATAAATATAACTAGAACAAGCATAATTGCAAACAGTACTGTGGACAAAGCATTGATCTCAGGGCTTATCATTCGCCTTGTCATGGAGTATATAGTTAGAGGTAATGTTTGGACTGTTCCGCTTGTAAAATAACTTATTAAAAAATCGTCTATAGACATCGTAAATGACATCATAAATCCAGTTACTACGCCGGAAGTGATCTGAGGCATTACAACTTTAAAAAATGCCTGAAAATGGTTACATCCCAGATCTTGTGCTGCTTCGTATATACTAGAATCTATCTGCCTAAGTTTTGGCAGTACAGAAAGTACCACATACGGTAAACAAAACGTAGTATGAGATAATATTAAAGTTAAAAGACCAGGTTTCAAAAATCCAGTTTTACTATATATAAATACAAATAAAAGCATCATTGAAATACCAGTAACTATTTCAGGATTAAGCATTGGAAGATTCGTAATATTAATTAAAATCTTTTTAAAAACACTTTTAGTATTTACTATTCCAACTGCCGCTAAAGTGCCCAGAACCGTAGCTATTATAGAAGATACAACAGCTATTATTATAGTATTAGAAAACGCTGAGAGTATCTCGGCGTTATTTATCAGCTTAATATACCATTTAAAAGTAAATCCTCCCCAAACAACTCTACTCTTCGAATCGTTAAATGAATATATTATAAGTATTGCTATTGGAGAATATAAAAAAAGAAAAAATATAAACTGATATATCTTACTAAATAATTTCAAATGCTTGTCCTCCAAAACTAAATTACTATATTTTCATCCGTAGATCCATCATTGTCAAACTGATTCATTATTCCCATACATATTAATATCAGAATTATTAAAAACAGAGAAATGGCTGAACCTAAATTAGGATTATAAGTATTGCCTAAAAACTGCATTTCTATTAAATCACCTATTAATAGATTAGCTCCTCCACCGAGCATTTTAGATATTATAAACGTACTGACGGCAGGAACAAAAACCATTGTAACGCCGGAAATTACTCCGGGAATACTTAATGGAAAAATAATCTTTATAAAAGTCATTACTTTATTAGCTCCTAAATCATGAGCCGCTTCAATAAGACTTTTATCAATTTTTATAAGTACAGAATAAATTTGAAGCACCATATATGGAATAAAATTATACACCATACCTAAAACTATCGCACCTTGAGTATTTATTAAATTTAATCGATACTCCAGGT
>CAYQCM010000074.1:0-6281 GCA_964416045.1 uncultured Eubacteriales bacterium
TATAGATATTACTCAATATGACTATTTATTGTATTTACACCCGGATTGTGAAACATGTTCTTGGCTGATGAGTCAAAAACAAATCTGGAAATCTGGAAAATGTATATTAGTTATTCCAGATGGAGATTTCTCTGGTAACGAAAATTTTAATTCGATTTTACAATCAATAGGACTATCAGAGTTTGTTCATGATTCCAATTATGTAATTTTTGACTTGTTGAGAATTGTAGATACCCCTGCAATGTATATGATCCGTGGCGGTAAGGTAGAGAAAGTTAATATGCCATTGTTAAACCTTAATCTCTTATACTAATGACAACCAAGACTTATATTGGTCTGATAATACGCAAATTTCATAATAACCAATTTTCAAACGACATAATGGCCACTCGTATGATTAGTGGTTTGGTTTGTTTGCTTTGTCTGTGTTATTACTTTCATGTCGGCTATGTTATCTCAGATTTTGTTTTAAACGCAGGTGCGAATTTAGCCGGAGCTTCCTTGTTTGTTGTTTCACTTGGATTGTCGGCCGACTTTATATTAAAAATGGCCTTATGGAATGGATATGTGCCCAGGTTGCAAAAATTAGAGGTGCTGCCTGTAAAAAAGAAGAACGTTATACTTGCTCGTTTTGTAGAGAGTCTTTTGAGCCCGTATAATCTTGGATTATTTTTATATATACTGCCGTTTGCCGTATCTACAGCCTATGATGATATTGTAGCGGCGGTTCTTCTGCCTTGTGCCATGCTTTTGGCGGGAATTGTTAATGCGGCATTTTCAAATATTGTAAAAACGTCAATTTATTGCAGGCCTGCCAAATCGACTATCGCTGTGCTATCGGTAATTATTTGCTTGTGGTTGCTTGTGGGTTTTACGTATAAGGCAAATGCCGAATGGGGTATTTTGTCAGTATCGGGTTGCCGGTTTGCGTTGACATCTGTTATTTTTCTTTTTGTGGCTGCAACTACCCTCTTTATGGCATAGAGGTTTTACTTATCGTTGAATATCAGATACGAACAACCAAGTGGCAAGGGCTATTTTTCTGTTATTGCGAATAACATTTCCGGTGCAAATTATAGCTTGTTCCTATCACAGATAACAAGGACTTCGTTACGTAGCAATTATTTGGCCTTTTTGTTGCTTTCTATAATGCTTCCGCTTTTGGCAAGCGATTCGGATAACGAATTTTTACTTTATATGGGTATGGTAATACCTTTTCTATTGCCGTTAAATGAGGCAGATCAGACATTTTCCGCGGAGTCTACATACATGGACAGGCTTACTACCTTATCGCCGAGGTTACCCTATGAAATCATGGTAATAAAATACAGGTCATGCATTGTTTGGGAAACTGTGATGCTTGGATACTTATTGTTTTTGATGCCCGGCGAGCATACGCTTTTTTTGATATCCGTGTTTTTGTTTTCTGCCGGCCCGCTTTTCTTGGTTGAGTTCGGCTCTACAATATTCAATGCAAAAAGGTGGGAAATAATGAGAAATCCGAGAGCTCAGATGTTCAACCTATACAATATAGTAACGGTTTTCGCACTGCTGATTTCCGTCCTTGTTTTTTTAGTGATATCAAAAATATGGTCGGTTAATGTAGCAAGTGTGGTATTTATCTGTTTAGGAGTATCAGGAATCTTGTTCCATAGGGTAGCGCTTTATTTCATTTACAACAAATTTATGCAAAGAAGGCATCTTAACTTATTGAAATACAGGATGCTTTATTGATTTTATATAGAAAGTAATTTATGGTACTTATAGAAAACTTATGTAAGAGTTTCGGCACAACACAGGTCGTAAACATAAAACATCTGAATATAGAACAGGGAGAGATAATAGGATTGGTAGGCAACAACGGTGCAGGAAAAACAACTTTACTGCGTTTGATCCTAGATTTGTATAAAACTGACATGGGTAACGTGAATTTGAAAGGCGAAAATGTGTTCCTGTCCGAGAATTGGAAAACGTTTACCGGATCCTATGTAGATGAAGGTTTTTTGATAGACTTTCTGACTGCCGAAGAATATTTTTATTTCATCGGCAATTGCCATGGGCTGGATAAGTCGGTGGTTGACGCTCGTCTTGCAAAGTTCGAGAAGTTTATGAATGGAGAAATCCTGCAAAAAAAGAAACTGATAAAAACGCTTTCAGCAGGCAATAAGCAAAAGGTAGGTATAATTGGTGCGATGATAATAAATCCGGAGTTGCTGATATTGGATGAGCCGTTCAATTTTCTCGACCCCTCGTCACAAATAGAGTTGGTTAGATTGCTTAAGGCAGCAAACGATGAGTTGGGTATGACCATGATTCTGTCGAGTCACAATCTGGAACATGTATGCAATTGCGCAACCCGCATATTATTAATGGAGAAAGGAGAAGTGATTAAAGATGTGCCAAATCAGGATATTTCTGTAATGGCTGAAATAAAAGAATATTTTGCCAAATGATTAACTATGGGAAAGTCAGAAAATCGTTAGTACAGCAAAAGGATTCTTCCGATTGTGGTGTGGCGTGTCTTTCTACGATAAGGTAAAATAACACCCCCCATCCCCCCTTTTATAATTTTTGCAAAAATGCTTGATACTCTTATATTTTGCTACATTTGCACCGGATATATTTAATTGGTTTTTAGTATGAGAATTTCTACAAGAAAATTGCAAGAAAATTGCAAGAAAATTGCAAGAAAATTGCAAGAAAATTGCAAGAAAATTATTGCTTGCTACTGCTACGATGCTGTTGCCGGTAGTTGCAAATGCAGCTTTTTTCAGCGATTATGTTGACAAGGTTTACGTTAACGGAATTGAACTTGTTCTGCAAAACGGAGATTCTGAAAGCTCAGTGCCCGACACTTATTATTGCCCGCTGTCTCAGTCTGTATACGAGGACGAGAGCCGTTCTCTTGAAGCAACGGTTCAGATCGATTGCGAGCAAGCGGATTTTTATAGCTTCACTTTTGCAGGAGTAGAGCCTGATGCGGATGACAAAGTCAACCTCACGGGCATAAACCTGTCGGACGACTCCTACGAGATGGTCTTGCAGCTCACGGAGAATAGTGACCCGGTATCTGCCGTGTTGAATTTTACCTTTCTGCCGGTAGTTGAAATGACTGTTGTAGAGGATGATCTCAACTCTGATTCATATACGTTGGGTACCATGCGTGTAGTGGACCCCGATTATGCCACTTACGAAGATGCTGAAAATGCCAACGAAACATTTTATGCCCGTTTCAAGTATAGGGGTAGTTCTTCGCTCTCACATAGTAAGAAAAATTATGCTGTTAAAACATGCGATTCCGAAGGAAGCAGCGAGGATCGCAGTTTCTTCGGTTTCCGCGATGATAATAATTGGATTTTAGATGCCGCTGCGGCAGATGCCAGCCTTATGCGCAACCGTGTAGGTATGGATCTCTGGAACGATTTTGCCTCGCAGCCATATCATGTGCGAAAAGGGTATGAAGATGAGACAATTTACACAGGAACACGTGGTCGCTTTGTTGAAGTGATAATGAATGGCAGCTACCATGGAATTTACTGTTTAAGCGAAAAAACTGACCGCAAGCAGTTAAAAGTAAAAAAACTCGACGGTGAAACAATAAGAGGTCTTTTGTATAAGAGTGCAAGTTGGACAAATGAAGTCCTTTTCCTCAGTGCCACAACAGCATACGACAACAATAACCGGGAAGAGGTTTGGGCAGGTTATGAAATAAAATATCCCGACTATGAGGATGAACCCATAGACTGGGAGCCCTTGTACAATGCCATTAATTTCGTAGCCAAGTCTACTGACGAAGATTTTGCAGCAGAAATAGAGGATTACATAGACAGAGTTTCATTTGATGAATATTGGTTATTTATCCAAGTTATAGCAGCTACGGATAACACCGGTAAAAATATGTTTTATTTCATATACAACATCCAGAAAGACGAACTTTTGGGTGTTGCGCCATGGGATTTGGATTTGACTTTCGGTTGTAGGTATGATGATGATACCGCTTTGGGAACTTTTACTGTAAATTCTGATTATAACCTTATAGATAAACATAATTCCCACAATCTGTATAATAGAATGAAGGCTCGCACAGATATTGACCTCCATTCTGATTTTACAGATCTTTATTTGGAGCATAGGGATGGCGTTTTCTCCCCGGAATCCATATGTGAACGTTTTACAGATTACCTTGATTTGTTTGAAGCCAGCCGCGCTGATGTTCGTGAGGCGGAAGCATGGCCATCTTACCATGGAAATATTCGTTCAACAGTGGAATATATATGCGATTATGTAACGGCTCGCTTTGAATTCCTTGACGCATATTATACGCACGGCACTTCTTCGGCTATAGAAGAGCAAGAAGATGCAGATACCGAGGATACTATGAAGGTAGTTGGTAGCAACGGCAGCATAGTAGTGTTTATGGATAGCGATGCTGCGCTGAAGGTGTTCTCGCTCACCGGCACGTATGTAGGCACAATAAACGTAGTAAACGGACAAGGCAGTTTGCACGGCTTGCAAACCGGTTTGTACTTGGTAGGAACGCAGAAGGTGGCCGTATTCTAACGGGCAATCTGATATAAAAAATAATAAGATAAATTAGGACTACTTTCCTTCCCTCAGGAAGGAAAGTATGTCTTTATATACCTTTTCTTTGCCGGATTCGTTGATAAGTTCGTGGCGCATACCGGTGTAGGCTATGCGGCGTATGTTGTTAAAGCCGGCACGCGTAAGTACCAATATGCTGGCCTTGCTGCCTTTTTCGTAGCCGGTACAGGCATCGTCTTCGCCGCGCATTGCCATAATTGGCAACGAGGTATTTACGTTCTTGTAGTTTTCCGGGGTAGACATATTTTTCATAAGGGTGAAAAGGTCGCAAAAGGCCGAAATGGTGAAAATTTGGCCGCAGAGGGGGTCATCAATATACGATTGAACCACGGCCTCGTCGGTGCAAAGCCAATCGTATTCGGTTTTTGCGTTTGGCAGTTTGTTGTTAAAGTCGCCCAAAGCCAATTTTTGCATCCGGGTTGAAACATACATGGGGCCGTGAATGGCCTTTATGGTTTTTGCCAACAGCATACCCAAATGCAAAATCAAAGGGTTATAGGGGTATCCCGACAAAATAATCTTGTGATATTGCGAAGATTCGGTTTGCAACAAGTTACGGGCAATTATGCTGCCCATGGAGTGGGCAAAAATTATAAGCTTCGAAGCCTGAAGTTCCTCTTTTATATAAGCGGATATTAATTTCTGATCTTCAATAAGATAGCGCCACCCGTCATTCTCTTTAAAAAAACCTTGAATGGGAGCCGTTTCGCCATGTCCGCGCATATCCGATGTTATAACCGTGTAGCCGTTGTCGCACAACATCTCGGCAAAAGCGCGGTACCGCCCTTGATGCTCTTCCATGCCGTGCAAAATTTGTATGTGCGCCTTAGGCTTTTCGCAGGCGTATATATTTAGGCAAAGTTCGTATCCGTCTGATGCTGTCAGTTTTACGCTTTCCATGATAATTTTTGAAGTTCCGATTCGTCCAAATATATAAAAAAATCTAAACTGTCAAACGGAAGGTCATTCGGTGCTCGGGGCAGGGGCCGTTTTCGCTAATGGCTTGTCGGTGCGCCTTGGTAGGGTAGCCCTTGTTTTTATCCCATCCGTACATGGGATATTTTTCGTGCATCGCCAACATATATTCATCACGATGGGTTTTTGCCAAAACCGAAGCCGCCGCAATAGACATATACTTGCCGTCGCCCTTTACCACGCATTGGTGACCTATGCCCGTAACGTTTTTAAATCGGTTGCCGTCAATAAGTAAAAAGTCCGGTTTTATCGAAAGGCTCTTTACCGCATTGTTCATGGCTAAAAACGAAGCTTGCAATATGTTTATGCGGTCTATGGTTTGTGGCGAGCAAACGGCAACCGCCCAAGCCAAGGCGTTTTGCTCAATAATGGGTCGTAAGCGCTCGCGGGTTTTCTCGTCCAATTTTTTTGAATCGTCCAAATCGGGGCAATCAAAATCCTCGGGCAAAATTACCGCAGCGGCAAACACCGGCCCCGCAAGACAGCCCCGCCCGGCTTCGTCGCATCCGCATTCCAATCTACCTTGTTTGTAATAGGGTAAAAGCATTTTACTGCATTTCGTAAATCAAGTGTATCAGTACGTCGCCCACTATTGAAAGCGTGCTTGCCGATATATTATCCATGTTGTCGTTTGACGTATGCCAAGTGGAAGGGAATCCGCGGTCGTCGTTATAGTCTATAATGTCGATGCAGGGAATGCCGGC
>CAYQCM010000075.1:0-6179 GCA_964416045.1 uncultured Eubacteriales bacterium
GTAGTACAAAAATAGGAACATGTGTTCTAGTTTTGGGATTGAGAAGTACGCTTCGGGCGCAAATAACGTCCCGGAATCGTCTCACGTTCCTGCTGGCATGAACGAAATAAGCGCCCCCGAAGCAATCTAAGCGCCCCCTAACCAGACTCGTCAACCATGATTGTGCCAGGGCACATCGGCAAGGGACCGAGCCGAGTGCATCAGACCGTCGACTCAACAAGATGATGGGGGCATGAACATGGGTACAACCTCACTAAACCAGGGCTACACACGCCGATCGACCGTCAAAGGGGCAACGCTGGCAGCCGGTGCTGCTGCACTGGGCATTGCCTGCAAGGCCCACGCCGGCGAGGCTTCCGCCGCCAAACCCGGCATTGAGGCATATGAGGGCTCCGCCATGGGCCGCGCCGGAGAGATTACTCTCTCCGTCATCGCCGGCAACGGATGTATCCTCTGCATCGACGTGATTGAGAACCCTGAGACAGCGACCTTGTCCGACTATGCCATCGCGAAAGTCTCACGCGACATCATCCAATATCAAACGCTCGACGTCGATATCGTTACCGGAGCAACCCTCACCAGCATGGCAACTATTAACGCCGTGCGATCGGCACTCGGAGCCGCCGGCATAGACACCTCGTCGTTCAGCGGCAAACCCACCTACCCCACACAGGACATTTCTGACACCTCATGCGACATTGTCGTCGTCGGCGCCGGATCGGCCGGTATGATGGCCGCACTGCAAGCCAACGAAGCTGGGCTGCAAGTTATCGTTGTCGAGAAGCAGGGCATGCTAGGCGGTGGCGACACCATGTTTGCATCTTCCGGCCTCCCCGGTGGCGGCGGTTATCTTGCCTATAAAGCCGGCATAGAGAACGGCGAGCAGGGCTATCTCGATGACAAACTGGCCGATGCCGAGGCCTCCGGCCTTCCCGTTGACATAGACAACCTCACCGCATACAGCCTGATGACCGACGAGGCCCTCGACTACTACATCTCCATCGGCGTACCGTTTGGCCGCTTTAATGAGACCTCCTTCCAAATCACCATCGATGATGGATCCGCCCCGGGCGTCTATATCATCAAGCGCTTGGGCGAGCAGCTCGACCGTAAAAGTATCGAGTACCGTCTGAACACCAAGCTCGTGTCCATCGTTATGGAAAACGGGATGGCAACGGGCGTTGTCGTAGAAAACGACACCGGGCAATATACCCTTGGCGCCAAGGGCGTCATCATTGCATCGGGCGGTTTTGGCTATAACGAAGACATGCTGACCGAATACGCCGATGCGGCCGGTTTCTGCGGCCTGCCGCACTCCGGCGCGGCATCCGCCATGGGAGAGGGCATCCTTGCCGCCATGGAGGCCGGCGCGGCTATTTCCAACATGACGGCAATCAAGGCAAACTGCGTATGCCACGTCACCGAGAACGGCGCTGTGGTCTCCCTTGCAACCATCAACAACAACTGCGCCCTTGTCAACGACAACGGAGAGCGCTTTGTCAGCGAAAACGCTGCCTCCATCCATGAGCGCTCCGAGGCCGAGCTGCTGCAGCCCAACAAGGCTGCTTGGGCCGTTTTCGACCAAAAAGCCATGGATGAGAAAGCCCTGCTGCGGAACTACGACGCCCTGGGCTATTTTGTAAGCGGCGAAACCCCCGAAGAACTCGCGGCGAATATGGGTTTCGATGAAACTGCGACCGGCAAGTTCGTGGAAGTCATCAACACATGGCAAACGCTTGGCGAAGGCGCCGAAGACGAGTTGTTCGGCGGCACCATCCAGAACTCCTTTGACACCCCGCCCTTCTATGCCGCACGTGTCCAACCGGCCATGCAGTCAACATATGGCGGAATCACAACCGACGCGCAGGCCCACGCACTCAATGAAGCCGGCGAGATTATTCCCGGCCTCTATGCGGCCGGAGCAACTTCGGGACATGGATGCTTTGGCAACGAGGTGGGCAACGGCCTCACTATTGCTGCAACGTTCGGTATGATTGCTGGCCAGACCGCGGCCACCGAAGCGGGCGTCGCAATGTAAAACGTAAGTTCAACCATATCAATCAGCGGCCGGGAGTTGTCGGACATTCGACACCCCCGGCCCATTTGCCTTCCTGTAAAAACGCAACCAAGCAAAACACAGCCGACAGACTATACAATCTGCGCGAAACCCCGAGGGGTATCGCGGCGTTTGCCAACCATAACGCCTTTGACGTGAGGATGGTAGAACATGTGGCACGCCATTAACAGGCTGCTCGACAAGGCAGGTTCATTGCCCTTGGTCGCCGTATCGTTCCTTGGCTGCGGACTAGCGCGAGCATGGTTGGGGTGGGCACTTGCCGTGGTTTGCAATTCAGGTGCCATCCCATTGCTCACATCCCTTTCCGGGCATCTCATGTTCGATGCGGGAGAAGTGGTCGGCTTCTTCGCCATGGCTCTCATTGTGGCAAAGACGGGACCCCTATATGGACGTTCCTGGGTGTTGGCCCTTCCCCTTGCAACCTTGATTCTACTAAGCATCGCGGCACCGCTGACGATACCACTGGGACTATCCAGCGTCATCGTCTTTCCCCTCGTCATCGCAGGCGGATGCGGATACGCCGTCCTTCTCATGCTGTGGCTTGAACTGTACGGTTGCCTCGATCCGCGGCGTATGTTGGTTGCATGGTCGGGGTCGTACATACTGTCGACGCTTATCTGGCTTATATGGTCAAACATGGCATCGACCGCAGCCATTATCCTTATGGCCTCGCTGCCATTCGGAAGCCTGGCCCTTCTCATTTACTCGTTCCGCCGTGTATCGGCAGAACACATCCCGTCCGCAACCATGCCGCCAGTACGGCAAACACCGATTCCCTGCCGGTATATAGCAACCATCACGGGTTTTGTGTTCGCCATCGGTGCCATGGACATTATCACAGGTCGCGCAGTCTATTCAACAGAATCCCGCCTAGGCATGATAGCCGCCGAAACAGTGGTAATCGTCGGAGCGCTGTTCTTTCCGACCCGTTTCGAGCTCAAGAGCGTCTTGACCTTACTTCCCGTCGCCACGCTGATAGGTACGGCAGCCGCCTTTCTCTCGCGCGGCGAAGGCAGCGCGCCTCATGCCTTTCTCGTTATGGGAAGCGAATGCTGCCTTATCGTCTCCTATACCGTTGGCTGCGCACTTGCATACCGGTTGCACTGCTCTGCTGTCGTTTTATGCGGAATATTTGCCGGCCTCAACAAACTGTTCCTTCAGGCTGGCAAGTTATTGAGCATGGGAGTTGTAGTCTTCGCAGAGCACAACCCTTTGATATATGCTTTTTTATTTACATGCATCACAGTCATCATCATAACCGCCACGACGATACTGGTACGCAGCTCCGATTTAGTCGATAGGCTTGCATGGGAGCCACGCGGCGCCAACGGACAACAGGATCAACTCACAAAAGCCGTACAGGCTTACAACCTCACTCCACGCGAAGCCTCCGTCGTTGAGCTTCTCGTGCAAGGCAAAACCACGGCGGAGATTGCAGAAGAGCTGTTCTGTGCGCAAAGCACAGTGCGTGCTCACATGAGCAATGCGAACAAGAAAATGGGGGTTCATTCGCGCGAGGAACTGCTGTCGAGAATGGCGGAGTTGTAACCGATTCGTGCATACGGCCGCCACCATGGCAATGCGTGTCATGCGCCAGTCATTAGATCCCCTGCGATCCCCGCAGCGCTGAACAAGCCCGCCATCGACCCAAGGCATCGCAAGACATCAACGCATGACAACCAGCCTTCGGGCAGTTGCAGTCCAAATGAACGCGCACAACGCCGCCCAATGCCCACCTGGGCTCCCCATCGACCCCTTGGCGCAACAAACTCACAGGTCAGAACACCGGCACCACCTCAACACCCTACTCCGCCTTCCCCCGACACCACCCATACGCCGTTCACGCGCCCCGCATCTGCACGCCATCCGCATTCCCACGCCACACATGCCAGACCATGCCGCGCCCGAACCAACCCGCCGGAAATTCGCAAACCGTCCCCTGCGGCTCGCTCATCGACAGGACAGGCCGCCCGCCCTCCATACTCTCCACCGCATGCAATAATTGATATCAGTCGCGCTTCTCGGCATTCTAAAAGCGCCGACCGGTCGGCCACCGTCTGGCTGTCATCCGTCGCGAAAGGAGTTCCACCATGCCCAGCACATCTATCAACCGTCGCACTTTCCTTGCGGGCGCCGCCGTTACGGCAGGAACGCTTGCGACGTTCGGTCTCCGGCGCGGAGCACGAGGCATCGCCCTGGCCGACGACGCCGAGACCCAGACTGGGGGCACGTTTAAGTACTACATCTCGAACCCCACCAGCATCGACCCGTTCGACCTCGAAGAATTCAACGGCATCGCCGTCGCGGCCCAACTGTTCGACCCTCTCACCTACTATAACTACGACACGCAGACGCTTGAACCCCTAGCATGCGAGAGCTGGGAGTCCAACGACGCCGGCGACGAGTGGACGTTCACAATCCGCGACGGATACACGTTCCACGACGGAACCAAAGTCACGGCCGCCTCATTCAAGTACGGCTGGGAGCGGCTCTGCAACCCCAATACCACCACGAGTCCCTCGATCGTCTCGTATCACATTGCCTCCGTCGAGGGATACAACGACGTCGTGAACGGCATAACCGAAGACCTGGTGGGCGTTACCTGCCCCGACGAGCTCACCCTCAAGGTCAAGCTGGCGCACCCGTACGCCGATTTTGCCTATGTCGTATCGGCGCCGGCCCTGTCGCCGATTCCCGACTGCGCCAAAGACGACTTCACAACGTACACGATGGCACCCGTGGGCAACGGCCCCTTTATGATGAACGGCCAGTGGGAGGACGGCCAGTATATCGAGCTTGTGCGCTATGACGGCTATGCCGGCGACAAAACCCTGCTCGACGGTATCCTTTTCTCGATCATCAAGGACAACGTCACTGCCTATATGGAGTTCGAGGTGGGCAACCTCGACGAGTGCGACGTCCCGTCCGCCCGCGTCAGCGAAGCCATCTCGCTCTATGGCGAGTCCGACGACGGCTATACGGCCGAACCCGGCAAGCAGGTCCTCACGGGCTCCATGCTCAATACGTCCTACCTGGGTCTCAACGTGACCGACCCGGCGCTTGAGGACAAGCGCGTACGCCAGGCGCTCTCGCTGGCCATCAACCGCGACGCCATTTGCGAGACCATCTATCAGGGCAACGCCGTGCCGGCGGGAGACATCATCCCGCTCGCCATGGAAGGAAACGACGAAACGCGCTGGACCTATAGCGCCTACGACCCCGACCTGGCTGCGCAGCTGCTCGACGAGGCGGGTTTTCCCGCAGGCGACGACGGGATGCGCGGCATCGACCTCGAGGTGCTCGTGTCCGCCTCGACGGCAGATACCTCCGAATTCCAGATGTACATCGCCGACTGGGCGGCCGTCGGCATCAACGTCCAGATCAATCAGATGGAATATGCCACGATGCTGTCGAACTACACCGCCGGCACCTATCAAATCGGCAGCCGCGGCTGGTATGCCGACTACCCCATCATGGACAACTTCCTGTACTCGCTGCTCTATACCGGCGTGGGCGACAACGTCTCGCACTATTCGAGCGAAGAATTCGATGCCAAGCTCGACGAGGCGCGCGCGACCGTGGACCATGACCAGCGCATCGCCCTCATGGAAGAAGCCGACGCTATCGCCGCCGAGGATGTGCCGATTATTCCCATCGTGCACAAGGGCCTGACGAAGGTCGGCTCCTCGCGTGCCCACTTCCAGGTAAACGCCGCCATGACCCCTCTGCTCAGGGATGCCTGGCTTGAGGGATAGTCCGCTCGACGTTTGCAACATGATAGACCGGTAGGCTGACCGCTCTGCCAGAAACCGAGCCCTTCGTGTTGCAAAACCGAGCTAGTGAATAGCACTCATACGGCCTGGCAGACACCTGCCAGGCCTGTTTGAATATATACTTACTATTTTATTAATCTTATTCGCCATACAACCGCCCCTGCCGGGCCTCACGGCACTATGAGGCCCAGGCAGCTGCTCGCTACGTCGATTTTGCAACAACAAAAGAAGCCGCGCCGGTTTAGAACCGCTGTCGAAGATGGCAGAACCATAGCCGGCTCGTACATGCAGTCGCGCCCGCTGCCCGCCGTCTCCAAAACCCGATGATA
>CAYQCM010000076.1:0-5908 GCA_964416045.1 uncultured Eubacteriales bacterium
GATAAAATTTCAGATAGTTTGAGAACTGACCAACACGACGATCGGGCTGCGGACTTTAAACGTTTACAGGAGATTCAAGCGCAAATGCTTAAGCTTGAAAAAGAGATAAGAAATACTCGTGATAAGATGACGAAACGTCTTAATGTCACTTTTGAAGAGGCAGGACAATATCTAACAGTAGCTCAAGTGGAAATACCGCCGGATGATAACATTGATCCAAAGATTGTAAAGGAGATTGTGGCATATCAGAAAATAGCGAAAGCACAATTTCAAAAACATGCGCAATTAATCGCTGAGCACAGTAAAATGCTTAAACGTATTTATGGTGATACAATAATATAATGCATGTAAAATTTATTCCTACTGGAAAAATCCAGTGGGATGTTTTATTATATAAGAGAGATTTTTTTATGGAGAAGTAAAGATGAAAATAATTTTTATGGGTACACCAGATTTTGCAGTCCCAACTTTAAGAAAATTGATTGATTATGGACATAATATTCTAGGGATATTTACTCAACCGGATAAACCTGTAGGAAGAAATCAAAACAAGTTGGTTTTTTCACCTGTAAAATCTTGTGCTGTAAAAAATAATATAAAGGTTTATCAACCGGTTACTTTGAAAAATGAGGAAATAATAGACACTATAAAAAACCTTAAGCCGGATATAATAGTTGTGGTTGCTTATGGAAAAATTCTTCCAAAAGAAGTTTTAGATATTCCGAAGTATGGATGTATAAATGTTCATGGATCTTTATTGCCTAAGTATCGTGGAGCGGCTCCTATTCAGTGGAGTATAATTAACGGCGAAAAAATAACAGGCGTTACAACGATGTTTATGGATGAAGGACTGGATACAGGAGATATACTTTTGAAAAAGGAAATCGAAATACTAGAAGATGATACTTCAGAAATTTTATTTAAAAGGATGTCTTGTATTGGGGCGGATTTATTAGTTGAAACAATTGAGTTGTTAGAAAAAGGTACTTTAAATAGAACTAGGCAAGACGAAACTCTTGCCAGTCATACTCGTATAATAAAGAAAATAGATGGAAATATAGATTGGAACAAACCTTCAAGGGATATTTATAATTTAATAAGGGGAATGATCCCTTGGCCTGTGGCATATACTTATACTAAACAAAATAAATTGTTAAAAATTTATAAAGCTAAATTGTCTGATATGTCTTCTGGTATACCTGGTAAAGTATTAAGTATAGATCCTTTGGTTATAAGCTGCGGTGGAGGAACTTCACTTGAGTTACTAGAAGTACAGCTAGAAGGTAAAAAGAGAATTAAGTCAGAAGAATTTGTACGGGGATACAGAATATCAAAAAATGATTTGTTAGGAGATAAAATATTATGATGTTTAATTATTACTATGATGCAAATTATATTATTTATATGTTAATAACTTTGTCTATTTCTATGTATGCACATTTTAAGGTTCAAAGTACTTTTAGTAAATATTCAAAAATAAAGACTTCACGAAATATAACAGGGCTTGATTCTGCTAAGCAAGTACTTTCTTATAATGACGTATTTGATGTACCGGTAAAACATATTAAAGGAAATTTAAATGATAATTTTAATCCATCTCAAAATACTATATTTTTATCTGATCCTGTTTACTCAAATAATTCTGTGTCAGCAGTTGGGGTAGCTGCTCATGAAGCAGGTCATGCAGTACAAAATGCTCAAGGATACACTCCGATAAAGATCAGGCAGCTTTTAGTTCCAATTACTCAGTTAGGTTCAAATTTAGCAATGCCGCTTGTATTTATAGGGCTTCTTCTTCCCGTACAATATAATTTTATAGTGAATTTAGGAATTATTTTATTTAGTTTAGCCGTAGTTTTTCAGGTAATAACATTACCGGTAGAAATTAACGCAAGTAAACGTGCTGTGCTTTCACTTCAAAATGCAAACATGCTAAATGAAGAAGAATTAAAAGGAGCAAAAGAAGTATTAAAAGCAGCTGCACTAACATATGTTGCAGCAGCATTTACTGCTATAATATCCCTTTTAAGGCTTATTTTGATTTCCAGAAGACGTAATTAGTTTAGTAGATATATAATATAAATAAATTTTAGAATATTAAAAGCAGCTATAAAGCTGCTTTTAATTAATTTTTATTACCGTGATTCTCATGTATATACACCCTGTTGCAAGCGTGCAATAACTGTATCTATGGCATTTATTTCATATCGGATTTTACGTCCAGTACCACTAGATGCATCAGACAGCTAGAAATTTAGTTGGGTCAGAAATACTAGCTTTTTCATTCTGCAGTGCTTGTAATATTTGATCACGATCATATCCTTCTGCAAGCATTTGCCTTACCATTGCTTCGTATTCTCTTATTCCACCACCAGATACAGAATCTAATTTTTCGTTTTTTATTATATTATAAAAATAGGTGGATATCAATATTTTTTAATATAATAATAAAAATTAATATGTAATATGCATAGAATTAAAATTTATTTTAAAGTATTAAAATATGTTTTTGTTTATTAAATATTTAAGTTTAATAAAATCTTGTTTTGCGAGATTTACTTTTGAAGGATCTCTTAATAAAGCAGCGGGATGGAATGTAGCCATCATGAGGATATCTTTTTTCTTATAAATAGAACCATGTTCTTTTGTTATTTTTAGATCTGGTTTTATCATGGACGTAGCGGCGATTTTTCCGAGTGTTACAATTATCTTTGGATTAATTAATACAAACTGACTTCTTAGCCAGTCCATACACTGTTTTTGTTCTTCAGGTAAAGGATCTCTGTTTTTTGGAGGTCTGCACTTGACTATATTGGCAATATATATATTTTTTTTTCGACTAAGACCGATTTCTTCAAGCATTTTATCAAGTAATTTTCCGGATCTGCCTACGAAAGGTTTTCCTTGAAGATCCTCTTGTTCTCCAGGTCCTTCTCCTACGAACATAACCTTAGAGCTAGTATTACCTTCTCCAAAAACAACATTAGTTCTAGTTTCGCAAAGCGGACATTTTTTACATATTAAACAGTTGTTTTCAAGAGTTTTCCAAGCTTCATACATTTACACTATACTTTCCTTTCTAATTTTTTATTAAAAATACTTTTATTTGTTTTCTTATATTTTTAGCATATTCTATAGTTGTTTTGAGTATATTAGATTTTCCATCCCATATTATGATTACCATTTCAGATTGTACGGATAGATGTTTATTTCTTACAATTTGAGCGTTTTGTCCGAACTTTTGGAAATCAGGTTTAAAAACATTTACTGGAAGATTGTGTTCACGTGCATATTTTTCTACGTTTTTATTTACGCCTTCACCATCTCCTGTTAGGATGTAAGAGGCATATGGTGGTATAAATCTGTCGACTGATATGTTCAAATTTTCTGATCCTATAATTCCTACTCTCATATTTTTCACCTTAATTTTATACTATATATTTTTATTAGTAAAAACACTGTAATAGTTATTTTTAAGAAATATGGAGCATTATATACTATAATATATAATCTTATATTATTTTGAAAAAAAATGAAATATAAAATAGTTACTGTAATTATAGTAACTATTTTAATACGTGTATATATTTAAGTATTATTTATATTTTGATTCTATTTTTGATATTCCTATATACATCAGTGATGCTATTATAGCTAAAATAAATATTCCTGTCATTACAAGATCGAGATTAAATATTTGCCCACCATATATTATAAGGTATCCGATTCCTTTGGTAGCTACTAAAAATTCACCTGTGCTAACACCTATAAGAGACATACCAACATTTATTTTTAAAGTAGATATTATGTTTGATACGTTATATGGAAGTATTATTTTTTTAAGTATTTGCATTTTATTAGCACCGAAAGATTTCATTAATAATAATTTTTCGTCATCTACGTTTTTAAACCCTGATAACATATTAATTGTTGATACTATAACAGATATAAGCAGTGCCATAGTAATTATAGATTTTGCTCCGGATCCCATCCATACGATAATTATCGGCCCAAGAGCTACTTTAGGAAGAGCGTTAAATATTACAAGATATGGTTCGGAAATTTTTTGTATAAATTCAAACCACCAAAGCAGTATAGCTATTAATATGCCTATTATAGTTCCAAGTAAAAATCCCACGATAGTTTCGCATAATGTATAAAATATATTAACCCATAACTCTCCTGTACTATTTAAATTAACAATAGTTTGAAATATTTTTGATGGAGAACTAAGTAAAAAGGGATCAATTAAATTATATTTAGAAAGCAATTCCCAAGAAAATATAAATGAAATAAATATAAGAAATTGAAAAAAGGTTACTAATAGTTTTTTTCTTTTATATTTTTTTAAAAATGTATAGTGTTCATTTGTAAAGCTTAGACTTTCTTTATTCATTATCGTTCACCTCCTGCCAGATTTCGTCAAAATACTTTTGAAAATCAGGTTCTTTTATTTTTTGGATAGATGTTAAACTGTTTGACTTAAATTTAATATTTATAATTTTTTTTACTTGGCTAGGTCTTTTGGATAGAATTATTATTCTATCTGAAAGGCAGATAGCTTCAGCAATATCATGGCTTACCAATATAGAAGTCTTTTTTTCTTTATGTATAATTTCCTTTATTTCTTCGGATATTGAAATTCTAGTTTGATAGTCAAGGGCGGAAAAGGGTTCATCGAGAAGTAATACTTGGGGATTTATGGCAAGAGTTCTTATTAGTGCCACTTTTTGTCTCATACCTCCTGAAAGCTGACTGGGATAGTAGTCTATAAAATCTTCTAATCCGTATGTTTTTAAAAGGTTTAGAGCATACTGCATAGATTCTTTACAAAGATTTTTTTTAATTTCAAGTCCGAGTAGAACGTTTTGCTTAATAGTTCTCCATTCCAGCAAATTGTCTCTTTGAAGCATGTATGCGACTGTAGAATTACACAAATCTATGTGTTTGTTATTTATATATATATTTCCTTTTGAAGGTTTAATCATACCGGATATTAAAGAAAGTATCGTACTTTTTCCGCATCCACTTGGGCCTAATATGGTAACAAACTCTTTATCATAAACATCAAAAGATATATTATTTAGTGCAAAAGTTTCTTTGGAAAGAGTGTGATAGTTCATGCTTACGTTTTTAAGACTAATAATTTTTTTATTACAAGGTGGCACTTTATGTATCTCCTTTCTTTACTTGTAAGTTCACAAATTTTTATCTAGGCTAGATTTTGAACAGATTTTTCCGCAAAAGAGTTGTTAATAATTTTTTCAAATTCAACATCTGAATTTAATTGATCAGATTCATACATAATTTTTTTAAGAAGTTCAAAAGAGGATTTTGATATCATAGGGGAACTTGCCCACACATCATATTCCATATAGTTTTGGATAGAAGATATTAATATATCTGTTTCTGTATCTGGGAAGTAATTTTCAATGATTTTAGCTATTTCTTGTGGAGAGGAATTTTTCATAAATATTTGAGCTTTATATATTGCGTTAGTAAAACCTTGAATAACCTCCGGATTTTCTTTTAAGTATTTTTTACTGCAGCAATAGCAAGTATATGGAATTTCCTCTATTTCTTTTCCAATTGGTTTTAATATAAATCCCTTTTTTTCTTTTTGAATAATTGAAGCTGTGGGTTCAAATAAACATACATAATCTGCCATAGACTTAGTAAAAGCTGTTCCTACTAAATCAAGCTGTATATTAGTAATTATTTCTGTATCTTGAGACTTTATAAGACCATTATTTTTTAAAACGTAATTTAAAGTCATTTCAGGTAATCCACCTTTACGTCCGGAAATTATTTTTTTTTTTTTTTTGTCATCCCATGAAAAATAAGTTTTTTCATGCCCTACTATTATGCTACCATCTTTTTTTGGGAGTGTGGCAAATAAAACTCAAAA
>CAYQCM010000077.1:0-5605 GCA_964416045.1 uncultured Eubacteriales bacterium
AGTATCGATTCCTGCGCCTGATCTTGAAGGGTATCAAAATGAAGTTGTAGTACATGAAAATTCTGCAGGAAGTATAGAATATTTAGATGTTTTGATTAATGAAGGCACTGCAAATTTTACTACAACATCATTTAGTATTTTTGGAATAGCAGCTAAGGAAGTGCCAAATTATTCTAAAAATTCTTCCGATATAACTATATCTGTAGAAAGTCTTTTAGAGGATAGTGATGTCGAACTTGAAGATCTTATATATAATGGTCTGGATTCTCAGCTTGGAGATTTAACAGAAGGATCTGGAAGTAATGGATCTTCAAGTGGAAGCAGTGACTCATCTTCAGATTCCGGAAGTAGCGACAGCGGAAACAATGAATCAGATAGTTCATCTGGAGGAAGTAGTACATCTTCAGGACTTAATACAGGTATTGCCGTATTAGATAACACATATTTATGGATAATTAATAATGAATTTATTGTAGTTATATCATTGGCTGGAATTATTGTAATAGGTTTATCGATATTTTTGATAAGAACGAGAAATAAAGAAAATTCATAATATTATATTTGAGTATGCAAGATAAAGTTGAGATAAGATTTATTTTATCTCAACTTTTTAGTATTTTATGACTATTAAATTGAAATTTTGGCAAAATAGGTATAGAATATTTAAATATTTATAATATAAAAAGGTGATTTTAATTGGAAAATATAAAAAATATTTTTGAGATATGGAAAAATAATGTTACTGAAAAAAAATATAAAGAGATGCTAGAAAATTTAAATCAGGAAGAAATGTATGAAAGTTTTTATAAAAATTTAGAATTTGGTACGGCAGGACTTCGTGGAATAATGGGTATGGGTACGAATAGAATGAACATTTATACTGTAAGGCAGACAACGCAAGGGTTTGCTGATTACTTAAATGATAAATATAAATCATTGTCTTTATCGGTAGCTATTTCTTATGATTCTAGAAATAATTCTTATGAATTTGCAAAAGAATCTGCACGTGTTTTAGCGGCTAACAATATAAAAGTTTATATTACTGACGAATTAAAGCCCACACCGGTATTGTCTTTTGCTGTAAGGAAATTAAATTGTCAAGGCGGTGTTATGATTACTGCGAGTCATAATCCTCCTGAGTATAATGGATATAAGTGCTACGGAGAAGACGGCGCCCAAATTTTAGATGACGATGCAAAAAAGATATATGAAAGTATCGAAAAAATTGACATATTTAAAGACGTAAAATTAATTGAATTTGATGTAGGACTCAAGAGCAATAGTATAGAGTTTATACATGATTCTTTATACGATGAATATATTAAAGAAGTAATGAATCAGGGTATAAATAAAAATTCTTGTAGGAATTCTGACCTTTGTGTAGTTTATACTCCCTTAAATGGTGCCGGAAATAAAACTGTAAAAAAGGTTATAGATTTGATTGGCATTAAAAATTTTTATGTTGTTCCTGAGCAGGAGAATCCTGATGGTAATTTTACTACTTGTAAATATCCGAATCCTGAATCAATGGAATGCTTTAGCCTTGCAAAGGATTTTGCCGGGGAGAAAAAAGCTGATTTAATAATATCCACAGATCCTGACTGCGATAGGATAGGAGTATGCGTTTTTGATGGGAAAGAATATGTATTTTTAAGTGGTAATGAAATAGGGGTATTATTAGTTTCTTATATTTTAAAATATAGAGAATTTATGGGGAATTTACCTGAAAATCCTGTTATAGTCAAGACAATTGTAAGTACAAATTTCATAGACAAAATAGCTAAGAAATATAATTGTAAGATTATAAACGTACTTGCCGGATTTAAATATATTGGTAAGGAAATTCAAAAATTAGAAAAAAATTTCGAGAGTCATAGATATATTTTAGGGTTTGAAGAAAGCCATGGATATTTAATAGGAACTTACGCTAGAGATAAGGATGCTGTGGTTGCATCAATGATGATGTGTGAAATGGCAGCATTTTATAAGAAAGAAGGACTCACTCTCCTAGATGTTTTAGAAGACATATATAAGGAATTTGGAAATTTTTATTCAAAGAACATTAACTTAGAATTTAGTGGTAATAAAGATGACATGAAAAAAATTAAGGCTATCATGGAAAACTTAAGGAAAAATCCTTTAAAATCGATCGGAGGATTAGAAGTAAACAATATTTTAGATTTTATGGATTGCTATAATAAAAATTTTCCAAAAGCAAACGTCATACGTTTTGAATTAGATGAAGATAATGTTTTAATAATTAGGCCTTCTGGTACTGAGCCTAAAATAAAGATTTATATTATGTCAGGAAGCCTTGAAACCGTAAATAATATATCTAAAGATATTAACAATATACTTTTGCAAAAACAATAAATAAGGTTTTTAAGTATAATATACCCCTTTTATATTAAGAATAATGTAAAAGGGGTAATTAATGTGGAGAAGAGAAAATTATTTGCCGTGACTTCAATAGGGATATTTTCAGGATTTCTTAATGGGCTTTTAGGAGCGGGAGGAGGAATGATAATAGTTCCTATGATCACTAAATTTATAGGCATAGATAGGAAAACAGCACATGCAAATGCTGTATTTATAATATTTGTTTTGTGCATCGCAAGTTCCATGCTCTACCTTAATTCAAATATATTCAGTTATCATGAAGTTCTGCCATATTTACCTTTAGGAATATTCGGATCTGTTTTAGGATCTTATTTATTGCCGAAAATTGATAAAAAGGTATTAAGAGTTATGTTTGGAATTTTCAGTATTTGGTCTGCATTTAGGTTGATAGTGAGATGACAAATATATTAATAAGTTCTGTTTTCGGATTTTTTTCCGGTATGCTGGGAGCAATGGGTCTTGGTGGGGGCGGAGTACTTATATTATGTCTTACTGTATTTGATAATATTGAACAATTAAGAGCGCAGGGAATCAATTTGCTTTTTTTCATACCTATATCTTTTGTCGCGATAATATTTTATATTAAGGAAAAGCTTATATTATGGAAAATAATTATGCCTTGTGTTTTGATCGGTATTCCTTGCGCCTTATTAGGATCTTACGTTTCCCAGTTCCTTGATAAAGAACTGCTTTCAAAGATTTTTGCAATGCTTTTGTTAATAATAGGTGTGATGCAATTTTTTAATAGGGAAGAAAAATAAAAGTATTTATATAGTTTAAATATTGTTTATAATTAATGTATAATGTCATTTATTATACGTTATGGAGGAATAGTATCAAAATGAACATATCAGTTTTAGGCTGTGGACGTTGGGGAAGCTTTATTGCTTGGTATTTGAGCAAGATAGGGCATAATATAACGGTTTGGGGGAGGAAAGAGTCTAAAAATTTAAGTAGGTTTTTAGATTGTGGAAATAATGGGGTAATATTTTTTAGCGAAAAGGTGAAATTTACTTTCAATTTAGAAGAAGCTTTAAGTAACTGTGAGATAATTGTAATTTCAATAAATTCTCAGTCTCTTAGAGATTTATTTAGATCTTTAGTCAAATTTGATTTATCAGGGAAAAAAATAGTTTTATGTATGAAAGGGATAGAAGAAAGTACGGGTAAAAGGCTTACCGAAGTAGCGCATGAATATATGGATAAAGATTTAACAGACGTAGCTATATGGGTGGGGCCGGGACATGTGCAAGACTTTTTAAAAGGTATTCCGAATTGTATGGTTATTGATTCTGATAAAGAGTCTGTAACTAAGTTTTTAATAAGTATATTTTCAAGTAACCTTATAAGATTTTATTATGGAAATGATTTAATAGGGAATGAAATAGGTGCAGCTACTAAGAATGTTATGGGGATAGCGGCTGGAATTTTGGATGGAATAGGATATGAATCTTTAAAAGGGGCGTTAATGTCGAGAGGAACTCTTGAAATATCTCGTTTAATAAAGGCTATGGGAGGAAATCCGTTTTCGGCTTACGGACTTTGTCATCTTGGTGACTACCAGGCCACTCTTTTTTCTGAGTATAGTAACAATCGTCAATATGGAGAAAATTTAGCTAAAAACAAAGAGTATTTCAAATTAGCTGAGGGAATATCTACTTCAAGAGCCATAAAGAAACTTTCACAGGTTTATAATGTAGAACTTCCGATATGTAATTCCATAAATACTATTATAGATAAAAAAATAGACCCCAAAATAGAATTATCAAATCTATTTTTGAGATCTATAAAAGATGAGTTAAAACGATAGGATGAATTTATCTGACGTAAGACGGATCTATATATCCTACATTTAACTTTTTCATTTTAGATACTACTTTATCAAGTCTCTTTTCAGAAAGATAGATTAGAGGGATGGGTTCATTTTCGGGAATTAAATTTAAATCCGGATTAGCCGTATATTCGTCATTACTATCTAATACGTTTATACCATCTATTAATTTATCGAATATATCTCCTGTTTCATCATTATAGGCATCAGACCACTTTTCGTGATACATTCCATATGAGTCTCCATATTTTCTAAAATAGTATCTTCCTCCGCTTACTTTTCCAAGTGTATTATCTCTTAATTTTCTCATAGACATATTTAATCTCTCCTTTTCTATTTAAAATTATATATAATTAATAAAATAAAATCAAGAATATAAATAAAAGTATAATATTTTGGTATATTTTTAAGTTATTTCCAAACTTCCGTATCATATATTTTACACTTTGGAGCATTAAATATAGGGTCTTTCCTTAATTTATACTGCTCTGAGTAATCATTTAAGCATATTAAGAATTTTTTAGATAAAAGTATAATTGCTACCATATTTACTATCGACATTAATCCCGTAGAAATATCAGCCATATTCCATACTATTTTAGCTGTTAGCTATATACAGGTATGATACATGATATTCTAAATATTTTTAGGATATATGGGTTGTCATTTATAAATAGCAAGTTAGATTCTTCATAGCAGTAATTTCCGACTACTGAACTAAATGCAAATGTGAATATAGAAAATGTAATAAAATGTATTCCCCATGGACCTATTTGAGATTTAAGGCATTGCTGTATTAAGGGTATTCCGGATATAAATGACCGTTTAAATTAGGGTTTGAAAGTAAGACTATAAATGCTGTTGTGGAACATATTAAAATGGTGTCTATAAATACTGAAAGTATTTGTAAAATACCTTGTTTAGCTGGATGAGATGTATCTGCTGCCGCCACTACGTTTGGTGAACTTCCCATTCCTTCCTCGTTTGATAATAAACCCTCTTTTAATTCCTATTGATAATGCGCTTCCTGCAAAACCTGAAAAAATAGCTCTGAAATTGAATGCCCCTTTTAGTATGGATGATATTACATATGGTATTTTTTCTATGTTTACTATTATGATATATATTCCGAGTATTAAATACATTCCTGCCATTATCGGTACTATTACAGAAGATATAAAACTTATTCGATGTATTCCTCCAAAAATTATAAACGCAGTGTCGGCTGCAAGTATTATTCCTACTACTAATGGCCAAGTAGTATTATTATAATCTTTTATATAATAATCCAGAGAAGAAGATATTGTATGTGGTTGAAGAGCATTAAAACCATAAGAGAAACTTATTATTAATAATATTGAAAATAATATCCCT
>CAYQCM010000078.1:0-5531 GCA_964416045.1 uncultured Eubacteriales bacterium
CTAAATTAATTAATGTCAGTTTATTATATTATACTATATTTTATAAAAATATTCATATAATTCTTTTGCTAATTCTGGAGACTGAGCTTGATCAAATGATGGTCTTCTTCCATGTTTCGTGTTTGAGCAGATAGTAAAATTAGATACTATCATGATTTCACCTTCAATATCCTTTAAAGATAAATTCATTTTTTCTGATTCATCTTCGAATATCCTAAGGTTTAATATTTTTTCAGATAATATATTTGCATCTTTTTCTGTGTCTCCTTTTTGTATACCTAAAAATATTACAATTCCTTTTTCTATTTGACTTACTAGTTTATCTTTTACTTCTAATTTACAACTTGATACCCTTTGAATTATTGTTTTCATTTCTTACACCCTTTTTACATTGTTAACACCGCTTAAATTATTCATAGATCCTATAATAGATCTTAAATGATCCAAATCTTTTACAAATAGAGTAATAGATACTATAATTTTATCTGAGGATATTAGTCTTGAATTAAGAGAAATTATTTTTATATTCATCGAAGATAACACTCTCGTTATATTAGCTAATAAATTACTTTTATTTTCAGCTAATATTTCAATGTTGGTTCTAAAAATTTCTAGGTTATAATTTAGCCAATGTGCTTTTATCCACCTTGCCTTTTGATTTGAAAGTTGTTTTGAAAATTTAGGTACATTTTTGCATTCAATATTATGAACTGATATACCTGACCCACGTGTAATAAACCCTATGATTTCATCTCCGGGTATCGGACTGCAACATTTTGAAAATCTTACTAAAACATTGTCCATTCCATCTACACTTACTCCATTTGAGGATTTTATGGATTTTATGGATTTTATGGGTTTTTCTTCTATTATATTTTGAGGTAAGCTTGACTTTTTCTTTTCTTTTAATTTTCTTTGATACTCTTCTTTAAGGCGTGGCATACTTCTCCAAAACTGTATACCTCCATATCCAACGGCTGCATAAAAATCTTCTATATTTTTACATTGGTTTCTTTTGAGTATTGGTTCTAGTATTTTTAAAAGCTCTTTTTCTGAAAGTATTATATTATTCCTTTTAAGTTCTTTTTCTACCTCTATTTTTCCTTCTATTATATTTTCTTCGCGCTTTTCTTTTTTAAACCATTGTTTTATCTTATTTTTTGCACTACTTGTTTTTACTATTTTAAGCCAGTTTCTGCTAGGACCTCTATGTTCGTCTTTAGTGGTAATTATATCAACGATTTCTCCCGTTTTTATCACGTAATCTATAGGTGCTATCCGTTTGTCTACTTTAGCTCCTAACATTTTATTTCCTATATCTGTGTGTATTGCATAAGCAAAATCTATAACTGTTGCTCCGCTTGGCAAACTTATTATTTTTCCTTTTGGAGTCAAAGCAAATACTTCTTCCGGTACGAGATCTAATTTTATGTTTCTTATAATATCTATTACGTCAAAGTCCTTATGTTCATCTATTATTTTATTTACCCATAGGAGATTTTTCTTTAATTTACTGTCATTCCCATCCATTCCTAATTTATATTTCCAGTGTGCAGCTATACCGTATTCAGCTGTTCGGTGCATTTCCCATGTACGTATTTGTATTTCAAACGGTATTCCTTCTTTTCCCATTAAAGTTGTATGCAAAGACTGATACATATTTGGTTTTGGCATTGAAATATAATCTTTGAATCTGTTTGGTATAGGCTGAAACATGTCATGTACTATTCCCAAAACATTGTAGCAATCATTTACTGTGTTTACTATTACCCTTATAGCATAAATATCATATATTTCATCTATTGACTTTTTCTTTATAAATACTTTTTTATATATTCCGTTTGCACTTTTTACTCTTCCCTCAATATATACATTAGGAATTAATTTTTGAATTTTATCCATTATTTTTTTCTTTATTAGAAATATAAATTTTTCTCTGTCGTTTTTTCGAAGAGCTAAGGAGTGTTCGATCTCTTTATAAGCAACTGGGTCTAGATACTTTAAAGACAAATCTTCAAGTTCTTCTTTTAACTGTCGTATTCCGAGCCTATGGGCAATTGGAGCAAATATTTCCATTGTTTCTTTTGATTTGTCTCTTCGCTTCTGCTCTGGCATACATTCAAGAGTTCGCATATTATGTACTCTATCGGCAAGTTTTATAATGATTACCCTTATATCTTTAGCCATTGCAATAAACATTTTACGTATATTTTCAGCTTGTTCTTCTTCTTTTGATTTGAATTTTATTTTTCCTAGTTTTGTAACTCCGTCCACTAAATTAACTACTTCTTGACCAAACTCCTTTTTTATTCTTTCGATTCCTATGGGTGTATCTTCTACTACGTCATGTAGGAGAGCTGTTATTATAGACTCAGTGTCCATGCCTAGGTCTACTAGAATGTAAGCAACTGAAATCGGATGGTAAATATATTCGATTCCAGACACTCTTTTTTGATTTTTATGGGCCCCCGAAGCTATATTATAGGCCTTTTCAATAAGATCAAGGTTATATTCTCTTTCGCTGTTTTTTATAAGTTGAACTAGTTGAGAGAAATTATTATAATTATTTTTTTTCAATTTAATATTCCCTCCATTCAAAATACTCTGATATTATATGGGAATTTTTTAAATCTATCTTTTTATTTAATTTATTTATAGTTATTTGAAATTCATCTGCGTCCCAACTTACGTTTATAGCTTTTAATTCTTCCAGTACATCGATTATTATGTATAATTTAAACGCGTCGTATTCTTTCCATCCTATTTTATAGTTTATTATATCAATTCTATGACGGATAGATTGCTTTTTTCTTAGGTAATTATATACAGAAGCAAAATCGTTTCTGCTAAAACATATAGATTTGGTTATCTCTTTATTTATTTGTCCTAACTTAAAATTTTCGTATTTTTTCTTTTGCTCTAGTATCTCCGATGTATTTATTTGTGATAGTTTTAGGTCTACTAGATATAATGAAACTTTATGTTTATTTTTATATGTATTTATGTTTAACGTAACTGCCAGATCCAGTTTATCTCCTATTTCGTATAAAAAATCTCCTTCCGGGGTATTAAAATACAGTACTTCAATACAGGAATTTTCATTTTGTAATTTTAACCTAAGATGTTTATTTCCTCCTATAGAAATTATGTTTCTAAGAGACATGTTTTGAATGTAAAATACAGGCTCAGGATTACCTTCTCCGAAAGGCTCTAGTTTTTGAAGTTCGTGTATCATCTGAAGGGATATTGATTCAGGATCTATTTCAAGATCAAGATGTAATTTGGGATATGGCATATCACCATACGATTTACAGTAATTTATAATATCATCTTCAAAATTTTTAATATTTATTGTTTTTAAATTTATTCCCGCTGCCATAGGGTGCCCACCGAATCTATCTAGATTTTTTGAACATGATGATATAGCTGTATGAATACAAAATCCTTCTATACTTCTGCACGAACCTCTGGCATCATCATCTTCATATGTAATTAAAATACTCGGTTTGCCGTATTTTTCTGAGATTTTTGATGCTGCAATGCCTATTACTCCGTGATGCCAACCTTTATTATATACTATTATTATTGGACGATATTTATAGTATGGATTTTCTTTGATATGATCGTTTATTTGCAGGGTAATTTTTCTTTCTATTTCTTTTCTTTTTTCGTTGCATATAAATATTTCGGAGTATATTTTTTCAGCTTCCTCTTCTGTTTCCGATAAAAGAAGTTTTAAAGAAAGTTTGGCGCTAGATACTCTTCCTGTAGCGTTAATTTTCGGAACTATTCCGTATGCTACGTTTATAGAAGTTACGTTTTTCCCATATAAATTTGAATTTTTCAAAATAACTCTGATTCCGGGTCTGTTACTGCTGGATATATTTTCAAGTCCTATTTTTACCATATTCCTTGTTTCGGCGAAAAGCTCTATGGAATCTCCTATTGTTCCTATGGTTACTAAATCAGAATATTTTGATAAAAGTTTGTCAGTGTTTTCATTTTCTTTTTCCATTGCTTCTATAGTCTTAAAAGCTACGCCTACTCCGGAAAAATTTTTAAATTTGCTATTGCAATCATGTCTGTGAGGATCAACAACTGCTATAGCATCCGGTAATTTTTCAGGTGGTTTATGATGGTCGGTTATTATAGTATCAATTCCAATACTATTGGCATATTCTATTTCTTTTTCTGATGATATTCCATTATCAACTGTGAAAATTAAGTTTACATTTTGTTTTTTTAAAATATCTATAGATTCTATACTTAGTCCATAGCCATTTTTTTCTCTGTCAGGTATAAAATATGTTACGTTTGCATTTTTACTTTTTAGGTATGAATACATTAATGTTGTAGCAGTAATTCCATCTGCATCGTAGTCGCCGTATATGCATATTTTTTCAAAGTTTTTGATTGCTCTTTTTAATCTTTCGACTAATTTATCCATATCTATAAAATCATATGGATCTGAAAAAATTTTATCATTATATAGAAAATTTTTAATTTTATCTTTTTCTATATTTCTATTTTCTATTATATCGAATATAAATTCAGAAATATTATTTTTTTCTCTTAAAGATTTATTATCTGGAAGTATCCACTGTCTGATTCCCACTTTAGTTTTTCCCCGATTCTTTATAGTAGTAGTAATATTTTATTATTTATGGGAGTTAGTATCAACATTTTAATTTTTACTTTTGATTTATAAATATTGGTATTTTTTATTAAAAAAATATATATTCAATAAAAAATTGAAATTTATAAACAAATCTATTATAATTATCTATACTATTTTAAAAATATAATTTGATTTTATATCTATATTTCTAAACTAGTGACGCAAAATAAAGTAATAAATTTTTATTTTTCGCATATAATTTTATTTCGTAGCATAAAGACATAAAATTTTATTTATGAATAATATTAAATTTATATTCTGCTGCGTAATCATATATATAGTATGGAAGAAGGGTAAGTATAGTTTTATGAAAAATTTTAGTAATTCGTATCAAAAATTTGTTTTTGGACTTGAACAAATAAATGAAGCTGTTGCAGAAAGTCCAAGAGATTTTGTATATAATATAGAAAAAAATTATCAAAATCAGATTCATAATATTGCTCAGTATATTTTAAGGTCTAATAAAAAATACAGAGTTGCTACAGTATCCGGACCTTCAGCAAGTGGTAAAACTACGACGGCTCTAATGATAAAAAAAGAACTTGAAAAATTGGGATCCGGTGCTGTTATAATTTCGCTTGATGATTTCTACAAGGAAAGGCATGAAATAGAGGTATACTCAGATGACAATATGCCTGATTATGAGTCGCCAGACGCATTGAATATTACGTCTGTAAAGCAATGTATATCTGGTATATTAACTAAGGGATATTGCGACATACCTAAATTTGATTTTATGGAAAAGAAATCATATAAAAATTATGTGCATATTGAACTTAAAGAAAATCAGGTATCTATTATTGAGGGAATACATGGACTTAATCCCATATTTACTAATGAACTACCTGAAGAT
>CAYQCM010000079.1:0-5473 GCA_964416045.1 uncultured Eubacteriales bacterium
TAAATTAATAATTACGTTGAACTTAAGATTTTATAATATATATCTGAAAGTTTTATTGCCAAATACTATACTTGAAAAAGGTATATCAAGGTTATATAATTATTAAATAGTGTTTTTTACTTAGAAAAATAGACATTAAAGTATTAAATATTGTAAAGATTATAAAAGTTATATATTTCTATATTTTTCCAGAATATTTTTTAAAACCATAGTCAAACATTTTTTAATAGGATGTATATTATGAAAATACTAGCATTTGAAACATCTTGTGACGATACGTCTGCATCAATAGTACAAAATGGGAGAGAGGTTTTATCTTTATGCGTATCTTCTCAAATTAATGAACATACATTATATGGCGGGGTTGTACCTGAGATTGCCTCAAGAAGACACTGTGAGTCAATAAAAAAGGTTTGTGAAGAAATTTTTAATAAATCTTATATTGATATTAAAAATATAGATGCAGTAGCAGTTACGTATGCTCCTGGACTAGTGGGTTCTTTACTAGTTGGTTTAAACTTTGCAAAGGGAATATGTTTGTCAAAAGGATTACCGTTAATTCCTGTGCATCATTTAAGAGGGCATGTTGCTTCATTATATATAAGTAATAAAAACTTATCTCCTCCGTTTTTGTGTATGATAGTTTCGGGAGGACATACTCACATAGTTAATGTAAAGGACTATACTGAAATGGAAGTTCTAGCTAAAACTAGAGATGATGCTGCTGGAGAAACCTTTGATAAAGTTGCAAGATGTTTAGGTCTTCCATACCCGGGTGGAATTTACATAGATAAAATTTCCACAAAAGGAAATCCTTACGCTTATAAAAGTATTCCTAGGCCTGAAGTTGAAGGAAGCAAATATGATTTTAGTTTTTCTGGGATAAAAACATTTGTAATTAATACTATTAATAATTCTAAAAACAGAGGACAAGAAATTAATATCGAGGATATGGCAGCTTCAGTTAGATTTGCTATTGTAGATTATATGGTATCTAGATTTATAATGATAGCAAAAGAGTCGGGATACAAGAAATTAGCTATATGTGGTGGAGTTTCAGCAAATACTCTTTTTAGAGATACCATGAATAAAGAATGTCAAAAACTAGGCGTTGAATTTTTCATGCCAAAATTAAAATTTTGCGGGGATAATGCCGCAATGATAGGCTCTCAAGGGTATTATGAATACATAAAAGGAAATACTTCGAGCCTTGATATTAATGCTTTTTCAAATAAGGATATTAGTTTAAAATAAATAATAAGAAATAAAGGAGAAAAAAATGGCTAACCGTCTTTTTACTTCAGAATCAGTTACTGAAGGACACCCAGATAAAATTTGTGATCAAATTTCCGATTCTATATTAGATGAAATTTTAAAAAAAGATCCGGGAGCTCATGTGGCATGTGAAGTTTCAGTTACAACAGGTCTTGTACATGTAATGGGGGAGATATCTACTAATTGTTATGTAGATATTTCAAATATTGCAAGAGAAGTTATTAAATCAATAGGATATGATAATCCTTTATGCGGCTTTGATGGAAATACTTGTGGAATAATAGAGTCTATAGACAAACAATCTGATGATATAGCTATGGGAGTGAATTCTTCATTAGAAGAAAAAAGTGGACAAGTATGCGAAGCAAATCAAATAGGAGCCGGAGATCAAGGAATAATGTTTGGATTTGCTTGTGATGAAACTCCGGAATTAATGCCTTTACCAATATCGTTTGCTCATAAACTTGCAAAAAGGTTATCGTTTGTAAGAAAGAATAAAATATTAAATTATTTGAAACCTGATGGAAAAACACAAATAACAATAGAATATGATGGAGACAGACCGGTAAGAGTTGATACAATAGTGGTATCTGCTCAGCATAATGAAGAGATAAGTATGGATGTTTTGTCAAAAGACATTAAAGAGCTCGTAATAGATGAAGTTATTCCAAAAGAGATGATGGATAATAAAACTAAAATATTTATTAATCCTACAGGAAGATTTGTAATAGGAGGTCCTGTTAGTGACAGCGGCCTTACCGGTAGGAAAATAATCGTTGATACTTATGGCGGATATTCAAGGCACGGAGGAGGAGCATTTTCAGGTAAGGACCCTACTAAGGTAGATAGATCGGCTGCGTATGCTGCAAGATATATAGCTAAAAATATTGTAGGGGCAGGATTTGCAAAAAAGTGCGAGGTTCAGATAGCTTATGCAATAGGTGTAGCTAAACCTGTATCGATAATGGTGGATACTTTTGGTACGTCTAGTGTGGGGGATGAGGTATTAGAAAAAGCAGCAAAACATATATTTGATTTGAGACCTCTTTCGATAATAAAGCAGTTTAATTTGCTTTCACCGATATATTCTAAACTTGCAGTTTACGGGCATATGGGAAGGGAAGACTTAAATGTTAAATGGGAACATCTTGACAAAGTAGAAGAAATAAAAAATTACATTGAAAAATTATGTAAATAACATTATTTATATTAGGGGGTAAAATATGCAGGGAATTAGTAAGAGTATCGAAGAAAATAGACTAAATTTTTTGGAAGAATTAAATCAAGCTAAAAGTGCCGAAGACATTAAAAATATTGACATTAAATATTTAAAAAAATATATTAAGTCGCTTTATAGTGATTTAAAAAATATTGTAAATATTGAAGAAAAAAAAAGTGCGGGTAAATCTATAAATGAGTTTAAGCAATTCATGGCAAACAATATAGAAGCTGCTTTTCAAGAATTTAAAAAAGAACGTCCTACAAATAAGTATGACATTACCATCTTTAAGCAAAATATAAAATTTGGTACGGTTCATCCGCTTGTGAAACTATACAAAAAAATGGAAAAAATATTTATAAATATGGGGTTTTCCGTTGTTCAAGGTCCTGAGATAGAACTTGACAAGTATAATTTTGAAAAATTAAATATGCCGTCTCATCATCCTGCAAGAGACATGCAAGATACATTCTATGTATCATCTCCAAGCGTACTTTTAAGGTCTCATACTTCTTCTGTACAAATAAGAACTATGCAAAAAAAAGATCCTCCAATACAAATCATATCCCCGGGAACAGTTTATCGAGTAGACGATATAGATCCTCAACATACGCCGATGTTTTACCAGGTTGAAGGATTAATGGTGGGTGAAAAAATCTCGTTTGCAAATTTAAAAGCAGTTTTAATAAAATTATTAAAAGAAGTTTTTGGAGACCATGTGGACGTTAGATTCAGACCTACATATTATCCGTATACGGAACCGAGTGCTGCTATAGATATGTCTTGTACAAAATGTAATAAGAAAGGTTGCAGGACATGTGGTGGATCTGGCTGGATAACAGTTTTAGGATCTGGAATGGTTCATCCCAACGTACTTGAGGGCGTTGGGTACGATAGTGAAAAATATACCGGATTTGCATTTGGTTTAGGACTTAATAGATTAGCCCTTATATATTATGATCTAGGCGAGATACGTAAAATATACGAAAATGACATTAGTCTTTGGAAACAATTATAGAGATAGGGAAGGAGGAAATATTTCATGTTTAAATTTTCTTTCAATTGGTTAAAGGAGCTTTGTGGAGACAATTTGACTTCCAATGAACTTTTTAATATACTTAATTTACAAGGATTTGAAGTAAAGTCAGACCAAAGCTTAGGAAATGATAGAGTTATAACTATTGAGGTAAAGGCCAACAGGGCAGATATGCTTTCACATATTGGAATAGCAAGAGAAGTTTGTGCTTTTAAAAGTTTGAGTGTTCCTAAGATAGAAAAGGCTGACTTAAAAGAAGATAACAATGCTTTTCCAATAAAAATTGAATTTGTAAATGATAATTCATGCAGACGGTTTACAGGGATAATAATTAATGGTATTGACAATACTATTTCTACTCCGGAATATATAAAAAACAGGTTAGAAGAATTGGGAATTAACTGTGTAAACGCTGTGGTTGACATAGCCAATTATGTTATGTTGAAACTTGGTCAGCCAATGCATACTTACGATATCGATAAAATATCAGGAAATACTATAAAAGTATGTAAGTCAAATGCTGATAGTAAAATTGTTACTTTAGGAAATAAAGAAGCCCAGATAAAAAAAGGGGATATAGTGATATCAGATGACAGCAAAGTTTTATGCGTAGCAGGAATCATTGGTACGGAATCTTCTACCGTAGATACCAATACTAAAAATATATTACTTGAATCTGCAATATTTGATGAAATAAGCGTTAGACTTACATCTAGGCGTATGAAAATATCTACTCCGTCATCATTTAGATTTGAGCGCGGTATAAATATTGATAGTGCTAAAGATATAGCTTATATATGTGCAAAAAAGATTATAGAAATATGCCAAGGAAAGATGTATGACATATCTTTTGATTATTATCCAAACAAGGTTCAAGATAATATATTGACTTTAAGGTGTTTAAGAGCAAATGAATTAATAGGATGTAATTTAACTGTTGACCAGATGATAACACTTTTAGAAAAATATGATTTTAAATGTATAAAAAATGGAGAAGATAGTATTGATGTAACATCTCCGCCATATAGATTAGACGTATTAAAAGAAGTCGATATTATCGAGGAAATAGCTAGAATATATGGATATGATAACATAAATCCAATAATGCCCACTATTCAGGTGCAGTATAATAAAAATTATATATGGGACAATATAGATATTTTAAGGAATATGCTTGTAGGGCTAGGATTTAATGAAGTTGTAAATTATGCTTTTATTCCGGAGGATATTACAAAATTTTTAGGAATAAAAAAAGATCATTTTTTGTATTCTGATTTAAAACTTCAAAATCCTATTTCTCCAATGTATTGCTTAATGAGACCAACATTAATCTATTCTTTGCTTGATAGCTTATCATATAACTATTCTCGAAATAATACTGATTTATCTCTTTTTGAAATAGGTCGAACATATTTTAAAGACGAAACTCAAGATACTGGGTGCAAAGAAATAGATACTATAGGTATTATATTGTCTGGAAACAGATTAGATCGGGGATGGGGAATAGATAAAGATATAAAATATACTTATTATGATCTTTTAAATTATGTAAATTTACTTTTTAGAGAATTTGGTCAAATATTTGAATTAAAGCAAGAAAAATATCCATTTTTTGAAGATAATTCAGGATATAGTATTTTAAATGAAAATGGCGTAAAGATAGGTTTTTTGGGAGAAGTAGAAAAAGAAAAAGTAAAAAATATTCAGAACTTAAAATTAATAAAGAATAAGATATTTTACCTGGAAATTTATATTAAGTATTTTAACGATAAAAATAAGTTATTGAAATTTGAATCTAAGTTTCCGAATGTTAAAAGACACTATAATTTACTATATAAAAAAGATATTTTATCAAGAAGTGTTATAAATGAAATTGAAGAAGCTAGTAAGTTAATAAGGTCAGTAGTAGTCAAGGACATTTATTGTGATAAAAACATTTCCTC
>CAYQCM010000080.1:0-5354 GCA_964416045.1 uncultured Eubacteriales bacterium
TATTAAAAATAGTGATATTATGCCTAAAGACTCTAAAATAGAGATAGGTTACATCATGATGGATTTTGATGGTAGAATTTTGGCTACTATCGGTTCAAGAAAAGAAAAAACAGGAAATTTATGGTATGATAGAGCTAACGGAGCTTTAAGGCAACCCGGTTCTATTATTAAACCTATATCTGTATATACTCCTGCTATAGATATGGGAATGTATACCTATTCTTCCCTTATTCCAGATGAACCTTTAAATATTGACGCAGATGGAAATGGTACATTTAGGCAGTGGCCGAATAACTGGTATAAATCATACAATGGTGATGTTATATTAAAATGGGCTCTTGAAAAATCTGCAAATGCTCCCGCGGCACAAGTATTAAATTCTTTAGGCACAAAGAGAAGTTACGAATTTTTAACTCAAAAATTAGGTTTTGCAAGCCTTGATAACAATGATGCCAATTCTTTATCAGCTTTAGCTACAGGAGGTACCCACTCAGGAGTAACCGTAAGGGAAATGACAGCTGCGTTCCAAATATTTGGAAATGGAGGCAGGTATTATAAACCTTACACCTATTTCTATGTTACAGATAGAAATGGCAAAGTAATCCTTGATAATAGGGCAAATGTTCCTGTGCAGTCTGTAAGTTCAGCTACCGCCACTATTATGAATAGACTTTTAAGAAATGTAATAGTAGGCTCTGAAGGAACAGGAAGAAATGCCAATATAAGTGGATGGAATATAATTGGTAAAACAGGAACCACCGATGATGACAAGGACTGTTGGTTTATAGGAGAAAGCCCATATTCTGTTGGAGGAATATGGATAGGATATGATAATCCCAAAAGAATACACGAAAAACCTTATGCAATTAAAATATGGAAACATATTATGACTGAGTATTTAAAAAATAAACCAAATAAAGATTACGACTATGATAAAAAAGTAATTGAGGCATCTTATTGCAATCAAACAGGACAAATATCTAATACAAATTGTCCAGACACCTCTGTTGGATACTATTCTAACAATAATATTCCTAGAAATTGTACTAAACATAGTGGAAAATCCAAGGAGAACATAGATGAATTAGTTGAAGAAAGCATGGAAGAAGAAAACAAAGATAATGAAAAAATTGACTCTGGCAATCAAGCTGATCAAAATAACCAACCTGACAACAATGCAAATTAACCAATCGAATAGTATGTATAATAACAATTAATTTATTTTATGAATATAATATAAATAATAAAGGTGTTAAAATGTATTGACTATGCACTTTTATACTGTGAAAATATTTTGGGGGCACAAATAAATGGGACTAATTGTTCAAAAATTTGGAGGAACATCAGTTTCTGATGCTGGTCATATTTTTAATGTTGCTAAAATAATTACTAAGGCATATTCTGAAGGTAATGAAGTAGTGGTTGTTGTATCTGCTCAAGGACATACTACGGACGATTTAATTGCTAAAGCTATGGAAATAAATAAACATGCTTCAAAACGCGAAATGGATGTTTTGTTATCGTCCGGAGAACAAATATCAATGTCGCTACTTGCAATGGCTATTGAAAGTATGGGATTTCCGGTTATATCATTATTAGGTTGGCAAGCCGGATTTCATACTTGCCTTAATTACGGATCTGCAAAAATTCAAAAAATTGATTTACATAGGATTAGAAAAGAACTTGATAAAAAAAATATTGTAATAATAGCAGGATTTCAAGGGATAAATGAGTGCATGGATGTAACAACCATGGGACGCGGAGGATCGGATACCAGCGCTGTGGCGATAGCTGCCGTAATGAATGCGGATGTATGTAAAATATATACAGATGTTGAAGGCGTATATACCTGTGACCCAAGAATCGTAAAAAATGCAAAAAAAATTTATAGCATAGACTACGACGAAATGTTAGAATTATCTACCCTTGGAGCACAAGTACTTAATACTAGAGCCGTTGAAATGGCAAAAAAATATAATGTGGAAGTAGAGGTGCTATCGAGCATGAGAGATGTACCTGGAACTGTAGTTAAGGAGGTAAAAAAATTGGAAAAAAGAGCTATAAGCGGAGTTGCGGCAGATAATAATATTTCAAGAGTAACAGTAACAAACGTTCCTGATAAACCCGGATTTGCCTTTAAACTTTTTTCCAAATTATCTTCCAGTAACATAGGCGTTGATATAATACTGCAGTCCTATGGAAAAAATAACCTTAATGATATTTCCTTTACTGTTATAAAAGACTGCTTAGACGATACCATAAATATTTTGACTAAATATATCAGTAGTTTAGAAAATTCTAAAATTTTTTATGATGAAAATGTATCGAAAGTTTCTATAGTCGGTACCGGAATGGAAACACAAGTAGGAATCGCTTCTAAAATGTTCGAAGCTTTATATGAGTCTGACATAAATATACAAATGATAGCAACTAGTGAAATAAAGGTGTCAGTACTTATAGATTCAAAAGACGTAAATTTAGCTCTTAATAGTATTCATGATAAATTTTTCAAATAATTTGCTCTAGGAAAATATTCCTATATCAGAAATGTCTGCTTCTACATTTACATGATATTCATAGTCATTTATCATTTCTTTCCAACTGTTACTTATAGGTCTAAAATAATTTGGATTTTTATTTAAAAGCTTTTGTCCAAATCCAAAAACGTCGCTTTTATTTCCAACACATTCTAATATTGCTTGCTGAGAAATTTCTTCTAATCTTTCAGCAAGTTTTTTTTCTAAAACTTTCTTGATTTCTTCAGAATTACCATTAAATAAATTTTTGTCTATTTCAAACGTATTAGCTTTTGCTTTTATGTTTATAAAATACTCCGGATAATTATCTTTTATTTTTACGTCTACCTTAGTCTTAATTTTTCCAAGTTCGAACGCAGTATCTCCGAAATTTTCTAAATCCTTTACCACACACATGCCAGGATTTGAAATTCCATTTACTAAAAGTAGTCCTTGAGATAAATCTTTATCTAGTGTATATGAAAGAGTATCGTTTTTAAATACTGCTATAGTATCAGACACAACTTTAGAATTTTTTGCGCCTTTTTCAATTCTAAGACATGGAATATATGGATCAGAAGCATCATTTTGTATGTTTCCTACAAAATGTATCATGTCTGACTTCATATCTTTATTTATCATATCAAATATATTTTTAGCTTCTAAAACTTTTCCGCTTGATTCTAATGTTAATATATCTGAAGCCTTATCAGTTGATAGGCAAACTGTTACATTAGGCCTCATTTCATAATGATGTATGAAAAAATCTATCAATTTATTTATACCTTGCTCAGCTGTTGATTTACGTATTACAAGCATTAGATTTTGTGAATATAAAGGTTTTAATCCAGTTTGGTTTGATATATTTCCAAGCGCCTCCATTACGGTTAATCCTTCTAATTCTAACACTTTTATAGTAGGTTTATCTTCATCTTGTAAATTTTTGAAATCCAGCGCTTGTACTGTTATGGAGTATTTATCGTCTCCATAGTCTACTCCTATAGCTTGTACTATTAATTTCTGATGAAGCTGAACATAGTTTGAACATCCGGAAAAAAATACTATAGTCAATAAAATTAAAGGTAAAATGATCTTTTTAATTTTCAAACCTTCTTCTCCCCTTTTTTGATTACTGATTTCATAATTATTAATATTAAAGGTATTATTACAGAAGTTAATATCATTGACCAAAAAAGAAAATTAACATTAAAAAGTCCCGACCAAACTCCAGTGCCTCCTACAAAAACACTGCCGCAAACTACAATTATTCCAAAAACAGGTATAGAATATTTAGCCAAAGTTTTCCCAAACATTTTCTTTACACATTCAGAAGATACGTTGAGAAAAAGTGATATTTTTATAAATATACTGGTCGTCCATAAACCTAAATATATAGAATCCAGGTGTTGAAGTTCAGATATTTTTGCTATGCTTAAAGTAGTATACACAGGGAAAAGTTGAGTTTTTAGATAATCCCCCATTGTCCCTATCATCAAAAATATCCCCACTGAAATTAATAAGTACACACCTATATTCCAAAAAAGTATTCCTGATTTTGTTTTTCCCTTTGCAAACGGCAAAAGCATTGCCATTAAAGGTATTGAAGAATTGTGGGAAAGCATATAAATCGTTCCTTCCCACATGGATTCTGGACCATTATATAAAAAAGGTTTAAAATTTTGCATATTTACATTTGGTATTAAAGAGAAAATTATACATAAAGAAGATAAAACTATTATAAATAAAATTATACTTGATGCTCTGGCAAGTCCTTCAACACCTTTATAAGCTCCATAACACGCAATAATAATTAGCGTTATTGCCAAAGTGGTTATGGGAATGGGAGGATTCATTGTGTTGGTTATAAAATTGTTTAAATTTGCTACTGTATATGATGATACTAAAAGGTAGTAAAGTATATAAACAACTATTAATGCATAACCAAATTTTCCCATGGTATTCATTAGATTATCAGATATATCAAATCTAGAATCCATCTTGAAAAGTTTATATACGGGTATTACTAATAAAAAAGTAGCTAAAAATGAAAGTCCCGCAGATAAAATATGATCTGTCATATTCGAATTATTTGTTACCAATCCACTATACATTATAGATATTGCAATTCTTGACAAAAAAAGCATACAAAACAATTGAGGCGTAGATATAATGGCCCTTTTTTCCATCTAAAATACTCCTTTAAGATTTATATATTTGATCCCGGCATATTTTGAACTTTATTATCTTTTTTAGATAATGTTTTCCAACCGACCCTTACGAGAACATCTCGCATACTAAATAAACTAAATGGTGCAATAGGCGCAGTAAAAGGTATACCAAAGTTTGATTTAGAACATATATTTACAATCACAGCGCAAAATACAAGCATTATTCCCCATATACCCGTAAATCCACCTACTAAAACAAGTAGTAATCTGAGTATAGCCATAGCTTCATAAAGATTTGGTACAACATATGACGATATTGCAGTTAATGCAACTATCATAAGCGTAGGCGCCCCTATCAGTCCTGATTCCACTGCCGCTTGTCCTATAACCAGTCCTCCTACTATACTTACGGCGTGCCCCAGAGGTTTTGGAAGTCTTAGTCCCGCCTCTCTCATTACTTCGTATATAAAAAGTATTATTATAGTTTCAAGTGTTAATGAAAATGGTGTTTTACCTACTGACATTGCTATTTTACTTAAAAGTTCATTTGGAAAAACTTCCGGATTAAACGTACCGATACCAACATAGAGCGCAGGAAATAGTATCGATATAAAAAATGCTATATATTTAAGCCATCTTGTAAATGTTACAAAGTAAGGTCTCATAGAGG
>CAYQCM010000081.1:0-5080 GCA_964416045.1 uncultured Eubacteriales bacterium
ACTTTTACTGCATGTACCTAAAAGCTCTACACTGCACTCTTTAAGGATCCCCTTTTTTTCAAGTTGCATTGCCATGTTAAGACCTGTCTGTCCGCCTATCCCCGGGACGATAGCATCCGGTCTTTCATACCTTAAAATTTTTGCAATATATTCAAGTGTTAAGGGTTCCATGTATACTTTATCTGCTATTGTCGTATCTGTCATTATGGTTGCCGGATTTGAGTTTACCAATACTACTTCATATCCTTCTTCTTTCAAAGCTAAACATGCTTGTGTACCTGCATAATCAAATTCAGCAGCTTGTCCTATAACTATTGGTCCTGATCCTATAATTAGTATTTTTTTGATATCTGTTCTTTTAGCCATATTTTTTTCCTCCTAATTATTTTATTTATTTAAATTATGCTCTTGCCATACTATTTTGCCTTCACAAATTGTCATTACGCACTTTCCGTAAACTTCTTCACCCTCAAAAGGCGTACTTTTTCCTTTAGATAAAAATTTGTCAGGGTCAATTTTATACTTGAAGTTTAAATCAAATACACATAAATTGGTTTTTTTACCTTCAATAAATTTGTCTCCGATTCCAAATCGCTTACTTGGATTTACACTCATAAGATCTATAAGTTTACCAAGCGATATTATATTTGTTTTTACAAGTTTAGTATAAAGAATCGGAAAAGCTGTTTCTATCCCCACAACACCCATTAGACTTTCTTTAAGTCCTTTAGACTTCTCATCCTTAGAATGCGGTGCATGATCGGTAGCAATAATATCTATAGTACCATCTTTAATTCCCTCTATTAAAGCTAATCTGTCTTTTTCATCTCTTATTGGAGGGTTCATTTTGTATTTTCCGTCTTCTTTTATGTCCATATCATTTAACAGTAAATACTGTGGGGCAGTTTCACATGTAACGTCTACTCCTTCTGATTTTGCTTTTCTAATAAGGGCCACGCTTTCTTTAGTTGAAACATGGCATACATGATATTTACATCCAACTTCTTTAGCTATATTTAACTCTTTTTCCACAGCCTTCCATTCACTTTCGCTGCAAATCCCCTTATGTCCATATTTTTCGGCGTATTTACCTTTGTGTATATATCCACCATTGACAAATCTATTATCTTCACAATGAGATACTATTATTTTATTTAATTTTTTAGCCTTAATCATAGCTTGTCTTATAACGTTACAGTCTTGGACTCCTCGACCGTCATCTGAAAATCCCAATACATAATCTGACATTTCATCCATATTAGAAAGCTCTTTTCCGTTTTCTTCTTTGGTTATAGATCCGTATGGATGAACATTTATTAAGGAATTTTTTTTAATGATGTTTAGCTGAATATTTAGATTTTCTAAACTGTCCGGTACAGGATTTAGATTCGGCATTGAAAATATATCAGTATACCCACTTTTTGCTGCTGCCACTGTTCCGGATTTTATCGTCTCTTTATAAAAAAAACCCGGTTCTCGTAAATGTACATGAACATCTACTAAACCGGGAAATATATAATGATTTTTAAAATCTAAAACAGTAACATTGGTATCAGCAAGTATATAATCTATTTCTTTCAAATGCCAACATCCGTTTTCAATATATACATTTTTTCTTTTAAATGTATTGTTTGCGTAAACATTTGCATTTTTAAGTAAAAAATACATTATACCCTTCCTTTTCAATTACTTATTTTTTAGTCTCGATAATTATAAATGAACTTATTGTAGTTTGTCAATAGATATTATTTTAAATATTATAAAAGTCTACGACTTTATTATCGCAGACCTTATAATTTTTTATTTATCGTTTAAATGTGAAAGTCCGGGCAATTCTTTACCTTCTAAAAATTGAAGAGATGCTCCTCCACCTGTAGATATATGAGTCATTTTATCTGCAAATCCAAGTTTTTCGACGGCAGCTGCGGAGTCTCCTCCGCCTATAATTGATATTGCCCCGCTTTCTGCTATTGCTTTTGCAACAGCTATAGTACCATTTGCAAAGTTATCCCATTCCGACACTCCCATAGGACCATTCCATACTACTGTACCAGCTTCTTTAATTGCTTCTGAAAAAAGCTCTGCGGTTTTTGTCCCAATATCAAGACCCATCCAACCATCTGGAATTTTATCTGCAGGTACGATTTGTGATTCTGTATTAGGATCGTACTCTTTACCTACTTTATTATCTACCGGTAAAAATAATTTTACGTTCTTTTCTTTTGCTTTTGCCATTATATCTCTAGCTAGATCGAGTTTATCACTTTCACATAAAGATGTTCCAACGGAATATCCTAAAGAATTCATGAAAGTATATGCCATACCTCCGCCTATTATCAATTTATCTACCTTTTCAAGTAAACTATTAATAACCCCGATTTTATCGGATACTTTTGCTCCACCTAATATTGATACAAATGGTCTTTTGGGATTATCTAAGATTTTACTCATAGTAGATATTTCTTTTTGGATTAAAAACCCACATACTGACGGTAAATACTGAGTTACTCCAACTGTGGAGGCATGAGCTCTATGGCATGTTCCAAAAGCGTCGTTTAAATATAAATCTGCAAGAGAAGCTAATTTTTTAGAAAATTCAGGATCATTCTTTTCTTCTTCTTTATGAAAACGAAGATTTTCTAGCAAACAGACTTCTCCATCTTTTAACTGAGACACGGTGTTATTTGCACTTTCACCTATAACATCCTGAGCAAATTTGACATCTATATTTAATGATTTGGATATCTGTTTCGCAACAGGCTCTAATGAAAATTTTTTATTAAATTCTCCCTTAGGTCTTCCGAGATGGGAACAAAGTATTACCTTTGCTTTATTATCAATCAGATATTTTATTGTTTTTAAGGACTCGTCTATCCTTTTTGTATCTGTTATATTTCCGATTTCATCAAACGGTACGTTGAAATCACAGCGAACCAATACTTTTTTTCCAGTTACATCTACGTCTGATATATTTTTTTTATTTAAATAGTTCATGAAAACATCCTTTCCGCAAATTAAACCAAACTATCATGCGAAAAGGATTATACGATAAAATATTATTTTTTTCAAGTAGTATATGATTATTAATAAATATTTTGAGTATACCGATAAGCCGAATTCTGTCGAAAGTAATCATCTATCTTAGCTGTGCGTCGCCGTCACCAGCTTAGTGCCACCTTTAAGTGAATGCCGCCGAGCAAACGTTTAATAACATTCACAAACCACGGTGTTGCTCCGAATAGGGTTTACACAGCTATTTAGTTTCCTAAATACTGGTGAGCTTTTACCTCGCCTTTTCATCCTTACCATATAATATGGCGGTAATTTTCTGTTGCACTTTCCCTAGGGTCGCCCCCGGCGGCCGTTAGCCGCTATTCTGCTCTGCGGAGTCCGGACTTTCCTCACATATGATTAATATGCGCGATTACTTAGTATACTCACATAAATAAAGCTACCATTATATTTTAAAAATGTCAATAATAAACTATAGAGCTGCTATAACTCCTAGTCCCATTATAATAGCTTTTCCATATTTTTTTACAAAAGCTATAAGCGCATTTGGCTTTGCTTTACTCCAATTAGTTATAACTTTATATAATTCTTTTACTTGTTTGTTATCTTCCAAACTCAAGATTTTTATTAACGCGGCATCAAGTTTGCCTTCACTTTCGTATCTGTGTTTGCCTACGTTATATTCTATTTCTTCCAATTTTATTTCTTTAATCATTGTATTTATATCTTTTTCACATTGCTTAATCTCTTTAGTATTGTCATTAATTTTGCCTTTTCTTTCTTCTTCTGTAGTTTTTGGATTGTTCATTATTTCAAAAACTTCTTTTGCGTAAGCAACCATTTTTTTAAGAAAACTTTTTAAATTTCTAAGAGTGCCAACATGGTTTCCGACACCATATTTTGCAATTTTTAGTGCTTCATCTGCGTCACGCATAGCATCATTTAGTCTTGCTTTAGCATTTTTCATTTTCAGTTTGATATATTCTATCTCTTTTATAGGTTGTTCAATTTGTTGACCTAATAATTTACCATTTTTTTTCTTTTTATTATCCTTTTCTTGTTGTAATTTTTTTTTCTTTTTAGCCTCTTCTTCAGTTTTTTTAACTCTATCCTCACATAAATTTAAATTTTTTAACAGTCTATCTTTAATCTCGTTTTTTTGATCCTTTAATTCTTTAATTTTTTCTTCTAAGGCAGCTTGGGCAAGACGAGTACTTTCTTTTAAATTATTTTCACATGCTACAATCTTTGCTGAACATACATGTATAGGTGATATGATTCCCGATAATATCATACCAACAAATTCTGAACTTACTTCTGCATTTCCAAGTACTTGTTGTATATTGACAGTTTTAATTTGTTTTTGCCATCTTATTTTAATTGTTTCGTCTTTAATTTTTTTAATCAAATTCTCAAAATTTTTATGGCAATTAATTAAAGATGAAAAAATTTCCTTTATTTCCCCCATATTAGTTATTACTATTGTAGAACATACATACATTGCGTACATTTTATTATATTGAATTAAAAATGATTCCATAATTTCAAATACTGTTTCACATTGTTTATCAATTTGTTCAGATAATTTTGCAACAGATGCTGCTCTAAAAGTTGTCCTTTGTGATGATATTAATTTGCTTAAAACATTAATAGCTTTTAACAATTTCATATTTTCTTCTGATAAGTCATTAATGTATTTTTGAGGGATTGCAAATGAAAAATTACAGTTAGTTACACTTCGAACATACTCTGGATGATCACTTGGTTTTACGTCGCCTACTTTGTACATAACAAAAACCACCTTTTCATTGAATGTAAAAATTATTATTTACTTTATTATATATATTTTATAAAATAAGTCAACTAGTTATAATTATTTGTCTAATATCATGAAGAATATATTTTTAATATATATTTATCTTTAAAAATATATTTTTTATTTTGTTGTAGTTGACTTAATTTGTAATTGATGTTAAAATAATGAAATGTTTTTAGATTTCAAGCATTCAAATTTATTATAGGGAGAGGATGTCAGTGTCAAAGAACAATAATAGGGATTTTTCCAGTA
>CAYQCM010000082.1:0-5067 GCA_964416045.1 uncultured Eubacteriales bacterium
CCAGTATACTTTTCCCGTAGTGAGATTAGAAAATTTATTTAAATCTTCATCTATAAATCTTTCATAATGTCCTAAATCTAAGTCTGTTTCGGCACCGTCTTCTGTTACAAATACTTCTCCATGCTGATAAGGGCTCATAGTCCCCGGATCAACATTTATATATGGGTCTAATTTTTGAGCCGTAACCTTATATCCCCTTGATTTGAGTAATCTGCCAAGCGAAGCAGCCGTTATTCCCTTTCCAAGTCCCGATACAACTCCACCTGTAACAAAAATATACTTCGTCATATTTCTACTTCCCCCTCAAATATTTTTTTGGCTTCTCCTGTCATATATACTGTATTATCACTATACTTAACAGTCAATTTTCCCCCTAAAAGATTAACGGTAATATCTTCATCCTTTTTGCAAAGTCCATTCCTAATACATGCCACTACGCTTGCACATGCACCCGTACCACAGGCTAAGGTTTCTCCGCTTCCTCTTTCCCATACTCTCATATTAATATTATTTTCATCTATTACTTCTATGAATTCAGTATTTATTCCTTCGGGGAACATACTGTTTTTCTCAAATAAAGATCCTATTTTTTCAATATTAATATTACCTATATTATCTTTAAAAACCACACAATGAGGATTCCCCATAGATAAACATGTTATTTTATAATTTAAATTATCAATACAAAAAGATTCATTAACTATCTCTTTTTTATCAGTAAAAACCGGAACGTCACCGGAAAAAAAACTAGGACTTCCCATATTTATTTTCAAAGTTCCAACATTATCGCTATTACTAAGCAGTAATACTTCCTTTACTCCTGATAATGTTTCTACTGTCATTTTTCTACTTGATGATAAGCCATTATCATGCAAAAACTTCCCGACGCATCTTATGCCGTTTCCACACATTTTCCCTTCGCTTCCATCAGCATTAAACATCCTCATTTTAGCATCAGCAATATCAGACGGACACACTAATATAAGTCCGTCTGACCCAATACCATAACGTCTTTGTGAAAATTCCCTGCTAAACTCTTTTGGAAAAGGCAATTCTTGATTAAAACAATTTACATAAATATAATCATTGCCACAACCATGCATTTTGGTAAATTTTAACTTCATTATTCGCTCCTTAAACATTTTACAAACATATATATTTTATATTAATAAGTTATTATTTACAATAGAAATTAAAATTTAAAAATCCACTTTTAATTTTCCTTCATCAGCATCAATAATAACAGCTTTATCAGAAGTTATTTTCCCCTCTATAATTAATCTTCCTATAAGAGTCTCAACTTTGCTTTGAATAAACCTTTTAAGCGGTCTTGCCCCATATACAGGATCATAAGCCTTTTCAATTATAAAATCTTTAGCTTTTTCTGTAAGAGATAGAGATATTTGTTTTTCTTTTAATCTATTGGATAAATTATTAAGTAAAATATCAATAATCTTATATACTTCTTTTTTCATCAGAGGTTTATAAAATACTATTTCATCTAAACGATTTAAAAATTCAGGTTTAAAATTCTGCTTTAAAATTTTATCTATATTCTGTTTAGTTTCATCAAGTATTTCTCCATTAGAAGTAATACCGCTAAGAAGTAAGTCTGATCCAATATTTGAAGTTAAAATTATTATAGTATTTCTAAAATCCACGGTCTTACCGTGAGAATCCGTAAGACGCCCATCATCAAGAACTTGAAGTAAAATGTTAAATACGTCCGGATGAGCCTTTTCAATTTCATCAAAAAGCACAACACTATATGGTTTTCTTCTAACCGCTTCACTAAGCTGCCCTCCTTCTTCATATCCCACATATCCGGGAGGAGCCCCAATTAATCTTGATACAGAATACTTCTCCATATACTCCGACATATCAATACGAACCATATTGTGTTCATCATCAAACAAAGTTTGCGTCAAAGCTTTTGCAAGTTCAGTCTTTCCAACTCCCGTAGGACCCAAAAATAGAAATGATCCTATAGGACGATTAGGATCAGCTATACCTGACCTTGATCTAATTATGGCATCACATACTTTATTTACAGCATCATCTTGTCCGACTACTCTCTTATGAAGTTCTTCATTAAGTCTTAAAAGCTTGTCTCTTTCTCCCTCTAAAAGTTTTGATAATGGTATACCTGTCCATCTTGATATTATTTTAGCTATTTCTTCGCTAGTTACTTTATTTCTAAGAAATTTTAATGTTTTTTTATCTTTACTGCTTTTTTCTGCTTCTTCTAACTGCTTTTTTAACGAAGATAAAGTACCATATTTAAGTTTAGCTATTTTTTCAAGGTCATATTTTCTTTCAGCTTCCTCAATTTGAGCATTAACTTTTTCTATTTTTTCTTTTATTTCTCTTATTGAAGTTATACTTGTTTTCTCTGTTTCCCACTGAAGCTTCATAGTTTTAAACTTATCTCTAAGTTCTGAAAGCTCTTTTTGAGTCTCTATAAGTTTTTCTTTAGATACCTCGTCGGTTTCCCTTTTAAGAGCAGCTTCTTGTATCTCATACTGCATAATTTTTCTTGAAACTACGTCTAGTTCAGTTGGCATTGAATCAAGTTCCGTACGTATCATAGCACACGCTTCATCCACTAAATCTATAGCTTTATCCGGTAAAAATCTATCTGTAATGTATCTATTTGACAATATCGCCGCACTAATTAAAGCGTTATCGGATATTTGTACGCCGTGAAATACTTCATATCTTTCTTTAAGTCCCCTTAAAATAGTTATAGTATCTTCCACAGTCGGCTGATCTACTAATACAGGTTGAAATCTTCTTTCAAGAGCCGCATCTTTTTCTATATAAATTCTATACTCATCAATAGTAGTTGCACCTATACAGTGAAGTTCTCCACGGGCAAGCATTGGTTTTAATAAGTTTCCTGCATCCATAGCGCCATCTGTTTTACCTGCTCCTACGATTGTATGAAGTTCGTCTATAAAAAGTATTATTCTTCCATTACTTTGCTTTATTTCATTTAAAACAGCTTTAAGTCTTTCCTCGAATTCCCCTCTATATTTTGCCCCGGCTATTAAAGCCCCCATATCAAGAGAAAATACCGTTTTATCTTTTAATCCTTCAGGGACGTCACCTTTTACGATCCTTATAGCAAGTCCTTCTATTACAGCGGTTTTTCCAACCCCAGGCTCTCCTATTAAACAAGGATTATTTTTTGTTTTTCTTGAAAGTATTCTTATTACGTTTCTTATTTCCTCATCTCTTCCAATTACCGGATCCTGTTTTTGATCCTTTACCCTTTTAACAAGGTCATATCCATATTTTGAAAGAGCATCATAAGTCTGTTCGGGATTATCGCTCGTAACTTTCGCACCGCTTCTTACCTCTTTAAGGGCTGAAAAAAATTTATTTTCTTCTATGTTAAGTAAATTAAAAATCTTCTTTATGCTAGAGGTCTGACACTTAAAAAATGATAGAAATATATGCTCCGTAGAAATATATTCGTCTTTAAAATTTTTGCATTGTTTTTCACTTTCTAAAAGTATCTTATCCACATCTCTAGAAATATATATCTTTTCAGGGTCTCTTCCTGAACCGGTCACCTTAGGTATCTTTAAAATATAACTATTTACAGTTCCTACTGCACTATCTAAATTTATATCCATTTTTTCAAAAAGTTTAGGAATCAGACCTTCATCCTGCGTTAATAAAGATAGCAAAAGATGTTCAGGTTCAATCTGCATATTCTGATTTTCTATTGCAATTTTTTGAGCCTGAGATATAGCTTCAAGAGATTTTTTAGTAAATTTTTGACTATCCATTAATATTCCTTCTTCCTGTGTATTCCAAAAATATAACAAATAATGTTCAACTTATTTTTACTCTAATATTATACACCCTAATTTTCCAAAATAATAATATCCCTTATATACAAAAAACAAACATTTTAAGAACATCTATGAAATCCTTACTTACCATGTTTATACAGTTATATTCCTTTAGTTTAACCCCAGGATAAAAAGAATTTCTATATGCATCTTGGTGATCTATATATCTAACGTCAACATCAAACTTTTTAGGAAGACTAAACATAAAACACTCTTTATCCATATTAAATTTATCTATAGCCTTTTCCAAATCTTCTTTTATTAATTTATTTACTAATTTAGGATTTAAACTTTTTACACAGCTTCCTAATCCGTCTTTAGTAATAGTTCCTATAATGTTGTTATTTAACCTCTTAGCCTCTTCAACAGCTCCTTTATCTCCAACAACATAACAAACCGGTACGTTGTACATCATGCTCGTATACATCGAAATCGTAACTTCACCTACAACATCCCCATTAATCCTTATTTCTTGTATTTTATCACTACTTAACGTATGTGAAAGAGGATTAAAATTTGTCCCTGCTGAAGAATGATATCCATGAAGTATAGAGAAATCAAAACTTTTGTCAATACCAAACATCATACAATCAGGATTACCATTAAACCCTCTTATTAATTTGGTATTGCCGGGTAATTTATGATGAATTATGTTCCTTGCTGAATCATGAGCATCCCTAACAACTATTTCTTGGCAGCATCTTTCTAAAACATTACATATACTATTTACTTCTTCAACCATTATATCTCTAAAAATTTCATAATCATTATGGCTTTTATCTGCCTCGTCCCACGTACTAATATCAGCTACTCCTTCAATATCTGAAGATATAAATACTTTTTCCATAATAATATCTCTCCCACTATCTAAAATAAAATATACATAATACAATATACTGTTTATTATTTAATAATAACATAAATACTTTTTTTATAAGCATTAATAGTATTTATTGATATAAATTATAACATATATTATAATTATAATATACTTATAATATAAAATTAATATATTCAAAATCATACTGTACATCTTCATTTGGAGAAAACTATGAGTATAAATAAATACTTAAAAAAATAAATGGTTTTCATAATATCTTTAATAATATCAATACAAAATACCTCTAAAACACATATATATGCCGAAGATATAAATGAAAAGAATAATATATCTAATATTTCATCAAATTCTGAAAAATGTAAA
>CAYQCM010000083.1:0-5050 GCA_964416045.1 uncultured Eubacteriales bacterium
ACTATTTCTTTCAAAAAATATTTTTAAATTTTTTACTCTTCTAAAATCTATATTTTTATCAGGTTTTTTAATATTTTTGTATGAGTTTAAATTTAGCATAATGTCTTTACCTACCATGTCTTTTAGGCAATAACCTGCATTCTTGAAAGTCCTCCAAACTAAATCTGTACATACACCCACATCATTTGGAGGATATCCGATTTTATAATAGTTACTTATATACTTAGGATGATTTTTTACTTCTATTTTTGCTCCATTTAATATGTTTGCATAGTCATCTATACCGTTATTATTAAAATCTGTATTGCTTTTTAATGTATCTATGCCAAAATCTTTTTACGTATAGTATCTTTTAAAGATAAAGTTAGAGTGATAAATATAAATACCGATTATACTAAGAAATATTAATGTTAGTGTAAGGAAAAGTTTAATATTTTTAATTAAAAATTTGTTTTTCAATACCATTGGGAAGCCTTCCTATTTAGAAATTATTAGTTATCCGGAAATAAAATTTTATAGTCTGGATTATTACTTCCACATAATAATGATAAATTTTTTAATTCGTCTTTTGCTGTTTTAGATTCCTTTTCAGAAAGACTAGTTATTCCCAGCCAAGATTGTGCATATAGAGCCTTCAAAATTTTAGAAATTTCTTTTTTAATTTTTTTATTTTTTACGTTTAATGAAATATTGTTTATTTTAAATTGCTTATAGGTCTGTTTTATCATAAAAATATGTATCGCATTTTCCACATCTTATTCTATAATTTTGTGCATTTTCAAATATGTTATTAAAAATTTTAGAAGTATGCTTGTCCTGAATAACATGATCAGACCATCCTAATGTGAATAGTTTCAATTTTTTATCGTTATCCTGTATCGCCATTTTAATTAGTTCATTTTTGAAAATTTCTTCATCTGATGCCGGAAAAAAATTATCAAAATAAAATCTTCCTACGTCTGCCATTACTGATCCGCTTTTATATGCTAATTTTTCTTCTTCTGATAGATTTTTTAGATTTTCATCTATATAAGTAACTTTTGAGCATATGTAGTAATGAGTATATCCTCCGAAAGCATAATAAGAGTTTTGAAAAATAAAAAATAGTATTGGTATTAGGGTATATATCTTATATTTAAATAATATTTTTTTAATCATATTTATTTTTTCCTTGATTTTAAGATAGATGCTTTTTTATATTGTCTAATTTTTTTTCATCAATCTCACAATAAATTAGATATTTATCAAATGATTCATAATTAGCTGTATATATTCTATACAGGGCTTTATATTTTCAGGTAATGATAAAAAATTGGTTTATAAAAATATTTCATTCCCTTTTGAACTTGCTTAATATCTTTTATTAAATCATATGTAATAGAATAATTGCATATTATATCTTCTTCATTTACTCCGCATAATCCCAGTAAAAACATTGACAAAATTTCAGTACGATCTTTACCATACGTGCAGTGAAATAAAATAGTTTCTTTACTTTCAGATGCTATTATTTCAAATAAATTTTTAATAGTAGTTTTTCCTTGTGCTTCTGACATCATAGATAGATAAATATCTGATAGATCACATTTCCCATTTAAAAATTCGGACATTTTTTTATTATCTGCCTCTATAGGAATATTATAATATTTTATTCCTTCTATCTTAGAAAGCTTATATTCAGATTTTGATACTTCTTTAGCTCCCCGCATATCTATAACTGTTTTTACGCCATGTTTTTTAAAAAATGTGATGTCATCATCGATAAGATTATTTGTATTGTCAGAACTTAAAAATATATGAAATTCAGTTGATTCTCCGTTTTTAGTAACATATCCTCCAAGATCTCTTGTATTTCTGATTCCTTCTAGATTCAATATATGAGGGATATCGCTATTTAAGATTTCATTTGCGTTGTATTTTTTAACGATACACGCAAATATTACAATAGATACCTATAATTTTATCAATATTTTTTCATCACTATCATTCCCTATATGTATTAATTTAATAATATTATAACATTTGTTTCTAGTATGGTAAATATATTTTAATTTTTTTTAAATTTACAATTTCAGTTTGTATTGAATTTTTTTTATTATATTTTATTATGTAGTCTATTACCATTTTTATGCTTTCTATTGGTGTAGATGCTCCGCTGCATATAGCAAATTTGGATATTAAATCAAGTTTTGAAAAATCAAGATCATTTTTAGTTTCTATGTGCTGGGCATATTTACAATTTTCCTTGGCAATTTCAAATAACTTAGTTGAGTTGGAACTGTTTTTTCCGCCTACTATTATTACCATATCCACATTTTTAGAAAGGTTTATGATTTCTTTTTGCCGGTTAGAAGTATCGTTACAGATTGTATTATAAAATTCTATATTTTTTAAATATTTTGTTAGGAATTTGTAGATTTCTAAATATTTTTCATAGTTAAATGTTGTCTGTGAAACCATGCAAAATGTGTCTGAAGGATTCAATGAACTTATAATTTCTTTTGCGTGATCAATATTTTTGATTATGGTTGCTAAACAGTTACACCAACCATTTATTCCTATAATTTCTGGGTGGCTAGGATTGCCCACTATAATTATTTTTTTATTTTCTTTATGTGATTTGGACACGATATTGTGGACTCTTTTTACTTTCGGGCATGTTTTGTCTATTATTTTTGAATTATATTTTTTTAAGGACTTTATTGTAGATTCGGAAACACCATGGGCTCTAATTAATACTTTTGGAGATGAAATTTTTGATATTTCTTCGGTATTATGAATTATAGAAACATTTTTTTCAGTTAGATTTTTTATTACAATAGGATTATGGACAACCTCACCGTACATATATAGTTTGTCATTTTTACTTTCATCATAGGCTGACTTTACAGCTAAAGATACTCCAAAGCAAAATCCACAATATTTAGATACGTAGCCTATCAATTTATTTCTCCTTATAATTCTTTATTTAATATTATTATACTAAATCTATAATTGCTGTCCATAGTGATTTATTATATAATCTACGTCTTTATCTCCTCGTCCGCTTAAATTTACAAGAATAGTACCTTTTTTACCTTGTTTAGATTTTTTTATAGCGTACGCAACTGCATGAGCACTTTCTATTGCAGGAATTATTCCTTCATATCTTGAAAGTGTATAGAATGCCTTAATTGCTTCTTCGTCGGATATAGTTTCATATTTCACCTTGTTAGTTTTATATAAAAAAGCATGTTCCGGACCTACTGAGGGATAGTCAAGTCCACTGGCGACCGAATATACCGGTGCTGGATTACCATCTTTATCTTTTAGCATTATGCTTTCAAATCCATGCATTATACCCTTTTCTCCAAAACTTATTGTTGCAGCATTATCTCCTGATTTTTTCCTTTTCCTAAAGGCTCGATTCCAATTATTTCTATGTCATCTTCTAAAAAAGGTACGAACATTCCAATAGAATTACTTCCACCTCCCACACATGCGCATATAATATCTGGGAGAAATCCTGTCATATTTTTAAATTGTTCTTTTGATTCTTGACCTATTATCATTTGGAAGTCTCTAACGATCATTGGAAATGGGTGAGGTCCAACAGCCGATCCTATACAGTAAATAGAATCTTTATAATTTTTAGCGTAGGATTCAAATGCTGAATCTACTGCTTCTTTTAATGTTTTAAGTCCATGTGATACGGGTATAACTTTAGCTCCTAAAATTTTCATTTTTGCTGTATTAGACGCTTGTTTTTCTATATCTATTTCTCCCATGTGTATTTCACATTCTAATCCAAAAAATGCGGCAGCCGTAGCAAGAGCTACACCATGCTGACCTGCGCCGGTTTCTGCTATCAGACGTTTCTTACCCATATATTTTGCTAAAAGTGCTTGACCCATGCAATGATTTAATTTATGAGCTCCGGTATGGTTTAGATCTTCTCTTTTTAGGTAAATTTGAAGGTCGCCTGACATTTCAGACAATCTTTTGCAGTAATATATGGGTGTTGGTCTTCCTTGAAATTCTTTCCTTATTTTTCTTAGTTCATTTATGAATTCGGAGGAGTTACTTATTGTTTGATATGTGTTTGTGATTTCTTCAAATGCCTTTTTTAAATTATCACTTAGGTATATTCCGCCATATTCTCCAAATCTTCCTTCTGAGGTAGGGTATTTTTTTGAGTAATTTTTAAAATTCATGTTTTTCTTTCCTTTCAAAATATAATTTTATATAAATAAAAAGACTCGAACTTTTTATTAAAGTCGGAGCCCTTTATTACCATAAATATAAAAAATAAAGAGCCGTTATAGATAAGCAATAAGGTCAAAAACCTTTAACTTATGTTATAACAGCTAAAATTACCAGTTAAAACATAAGTTATCTATAACGACGCCAATTTGAGAAATTAATATCATATTCTTTATTCATAAGTAAATTACCTTTACTATTTTTTATGTTATATTATTATAATTAATGTAATGTGTCAATATAAAAATTTTTTATAAGTTAATAGTAATATTTTTTAGTAGTTAACTTATTAAACTAGTATCTTAGATTAGAATATAATTTAAGAGATAATAAAATTTAATTATAAAAATTTATGATTAATTATTTATTGTAACAATTTTTTGCCTTTTTGAATAATACATATTAAGACAATGTGTAAAAAATCAAGAAGGTATAAGGTTGAAACATTGTGATTTAAGTACGATAGTAAAAAGGGGTGCAATAAAGTAAGCTGTCTGGGAGACAGCAAAAAACACCGTAGCAATGGCTATGATGGATTAGGAACAGTAACCAACCTTGACACTGAAGAATAACGATGGCCGCGTCAATATAGACCTCCCTGTGAACAGGAGTTTTGTCGGACTTGAGGTAGAGATCTCGGTTGTGCGGTTCACTTTTTTTGAGAATATTGTAAATGGCAGTCAGTAGTATTCGTGCAATAGCAATGATAGCCTTTTTGTGACCGCGACGCTTTTTAAGGTTCAAATAGTGATATGGTATAAAAAAAGTTGACAACCTATTCTCAAGGATTTGAGAAATAATCAAGAGA
>CAYQCM010000084.1:0-4963 GCA_964416045.1 uncultured Eubacteriales bacterium
TCGTCGGCAAGACCGCGAGGTTTGCCTTCTTCTTCAGCGTAGAAACGAAGGTTTTCAAGCAAAAGAGCTTCGCCGGGTTTCAAAGCTGCAGCGGCATCGGCTGCTTTCATGCAGTCGTCAACAAACTTAACGTCAACGCCCAAGCACTCAGAAACGTGTGCAAGTATATGGTTCAACGAATATTTGGGATCGGGGTTCTTTTTGGGACGTCCCATGTGCGAAGCGATTATGGCGCTACCTCCGTCGGCAATAATCTTCTTCAAGGTGGGCATGGCAGCCCTGATTCTCGTGTCGTCGGTAATGTTGAAATTTTCATCCAAAGGCACGTTAAAATCAACGCGAATAAAGGCTTTTTTGCCTGCGAAATTAAAATTGCTTATTGTTTGCATAATTGTGTATTTGATGAAACTTATTGTTCTATTTCTAATTGCTCAAACAACCACGCAAAGTTAAAAATTTACAGAAAAAACTTTACTTCTCAACGTCTAAAATTGACTCTTGCAACTAAATATTCAGTGTGTGGAGAGTCAAGATTTTTTAAGAAGTGGTAAATCTTGCTCATTTTACGTCTAATAGAAGTAGGTTATATTCAGCATATTATATAACTTTATGGCCGTTGGCTTGATATGTGGTGCCTTTAACCGGCTAAGGTAACAAAGAGTAGGTATCAAGCTTACAGAACCTTATTACAAAAACGACTTATGAAAAAACAAGTACACTCATTGGTAAAACCATTTCTGCTTTTGGCGGCTTTATTAGTTGCCATTCCGGCTCTATCTTGGGATGCCCAGAAAAAAATAGTTCTGCAGGCGTATTGGTGGGACTATTGGAACAACAACTACGAAAACTCATATGCAAATTATCTGACCGAATTGGCTCCGCGTTTGCGCGAGATGGATATCAATGCAATTTGGGTACCTCCTTTTTATAAAAATACGGGTACAAATTCGGTAGGTTATTCTCCCTTTGACCATTACGATTTGGGCGATAAATATCAAAAGGGTTCTGTTACCACAAGGTTTGGAACAAAGGACGATGTGTTGCGTATGATTGCCGTAATGCACGCCAATGGTATTGAGGTTATTGCCGATATTGTGCTTAACCACGTTGATGGTGCAAATGTTACTGATCCGATTGCGCCGAGTAATCAGTGGAAGACTTTTAGATACGTATGCTATAGTACACCCGAAAGTACCGGTAGCGATAGCGAATACTTGGCTCGCGAGGGCAGGTGGCCGAAAAACTGGCCGAACTTTCACCCCAACGATAGTCATAATAACGAAGACGAAAATTGGACTCAAGGTTATTGGGGACCGGACATTTGTTACTACGAAGGTGCCTACGGCCAAAGCTCGAATGCCACGTATAACCCCGAGCAGTATTCAAACTATATGCGTACCAATGCCCGTGAGTGGATTATGTGGTTTAAAAAACAGACCGCAGTTGACGGCTTTAGGTGGGATGCCGTAAAGCATTTCCCTGAGTGGGTTCAGCAAGATTTGTCGTGGAATGTAAAATACGCCTTGCCCGACTGGTGCCAAGGCGGCGAGGCCATGTTTAATGTTGGCGAGTATATAGGTACAACATCAGAAACGGATAATTACGTTTCTACAGTTACCGGCTATGGCGACGAATTTTTAATGGGTAGTTTTGATTATACCTTGCGTGAGGAAATTAAGGACATTATGGATGGCGCCGGTTTCAGCTACATAGGTGATGTTGTAAATTATCAGGTAAATCAGCGTTATGCCGATTATAGCGATCAAAGGGTGCACCGTACTGTAAATTACATAAACAGCCACGATACCTTCCGCCCAACTACAGATGCTTCGGGCAATTATACGGGCTGGGATACAAGTAATGAAACAGGCGAACATATTGACCCGTTTGACGACCGCTTGCCAATGGCCTACGCAATTGCTGCCGCAATGGATGGAAACCTTGTGGTTTATATGGAAGATTTGTTTAATCTGAGCAACTCGAACCGTTGGACGCACGACCCCAAAAGTGAAACCGAGTTACCTGCACGCGATGCGTTGGTAAATATTATATGGTGTCATCAAAACCTTGATTTTAAATATGGGGAATACAAGGTTCCATACCAGTCGGATGACTTGTTAGTTATTGAACGCTCGGGCAGGGCTCTTATTGCCATTTCCGATAATGGGTCTAGTGACCAATCCGGTTGGGTTTCTGCCAACTTTGGTAGTAACGTAGAGCTTAAAGATTACTCAGGAAGTTTTTCGGATCATCTCTGGACGAATGGTGATGGTTGGGTAGAAATAAGAGCACCTAAGGCTTCTAATGGAGGATTGGGTTATGCAATATGGGCTCCTGTAAAGGGTGATTCGGAATTTACATACGCTCCCTATCGTGATGCGGTAACCGTACAAGAGTGGGAAATGTCTGATGACCTTGGCGACAGTAATTGTTCATCATTGGGTCAGGGCGGTGCGTTGCCCGAGAAATCCACCAACCAAAGGTTAGTAGGTAAGATATATCCCGAACAGGGTACTGATGTTACGGTTACTTTATACCCCAGCGAAGAAGGTTATGAGGTTATGCTTGCCCTCTACGATTTGGATGGAAACTTGCTTGCTTCGGATAGCGGAACCGGTGAGTTTGCAATTACATGGAATGCTACTTACACCGGCTGGGTGGCCATGAAGGTTTGGAATGTTTCAGCCAACAATCCGTCTCAAACGGTTTACGTAAATGCATCTTACCAGGCACCCAAGGAAATTACCGATACCATGAACGACAGGGCCGATACCCGTGCAAGCATTTGGACCGGTAATGCCAAATCTTCGGATTGGACCGATTGCCTCAACTGGGAACAAGGTGTAGTACCTACAAGAACATCAAGGGTAGTTATTCCCGACAATGGCGATTATCGTCCTAAGATTGTAAAAGATATTACAATAGCTGAGTTGTATTTTGAAAAAGGCGAAGGCAGCATGTCATCGCCGGATATAACCATAAACAGCACAGGTTCGCTTACCGTAACCGGCTCGGCAACGGCCGGCAGCGGAACTGCTTATGTTGTTGGCGCCGGAGCATCTTCAGCAGGCTCGTTGCAAAATGTGGTAATGATTCAGGATGAAACAATTCTGCCTGTTGAAGAAACCGAAGACGAAAATAATTCAATAGAGTTGTATCCGAGCCCTGCAAGAAATTATCTTAACATTGCAACACCGGTTGCTGCCAATCAAACCATTGAAATTTTCGATTTGTCGGCATGCAAGGTTTTGGAGGATGTTTTGGACGAAAGCCTGAAAACTTTGGATATTTCCGGCTTGTCGCAGGGAACGTACATAGTGCGTGTTGGCAACAACAGCTATAAATTCATAAAGTTGTAATAAGGATTACTTGTGTAATATTCAGGCAGATATGGATGAATATTTGCTAAACTTTAATGCGAAACTGCAACAATTGCTTTTACAAGCGGGTTGCAGTTTCGCAACTGTTGAAGGCAAGCTTTTAACCTCGCCCGACTTGGATGATTATTGGCAAAAACTTGCCCCCGAATATCTGAGCGATGCGGTAATGGAAATTGCCGATTACCCCTTGGTAAGCTTGGCCTGGGCAGGATATTTGGGCATGGGAGTTGCAAACGGCTGGGACAGGGCATGGGATATTGCTTCGAAATTGCCGTACCAATATTATTTGGGCTCCCGCGGTTTCGATGACATGGACGAACGTATTTTGGGCGATATTTTAGGAGTAGAAGTTTCGGGGCCTGCGGCCGAAGAAATTGAAGATCACCTTCGCTCACTTGCCCAAGTGGCCTTATCTGCCATAAGGCACGAAAACATAGAACCTCAAAGCGAAATGGCCTACCGTGTTTTTGCAATAAGCTGTAAGCAAATGTTTCGCATGGGGGCTTCGATGGAATTAAAACGAATGGGTTACAAATTTCAGCAGGTAAAGCTTTAAGCTAGCTGCAGTTTAAAAAAATAGCAGGAGCGGACATTGAGAATCAGTGTCCGCTCCTGCTATTACCACAAAGCCACGTTAAAATCGAGCTCTTTTTCCTTCTTTATGTTGTATTTGAATGGTTTCGTTATTTTGCGCGTTCTACGTAAGAACCGTCGGTGGTGTTAACCTTAATTTTTTCGCCGGTGTTGATAAACAAGGGAACGCGTACGGTAGCACCGGTTTCAACGGTTGCGGGTTTTAAGGTGTTGGTAGCAGTATCGCCTTTCAAGCCCGGTTCGGTGTAGGTAACTTCCAATACAACGGTTGTGGGAACATCGGCAAACAAAATGGTGTCGGTGTCGGCGTGTGTGGTAACATCGCAAACTTCACCTTCTTTTAAAAAGTTTACACCGTTTATTTTGTCTTCGGGAATTGAAACCTGTTCAAAAGTTTCGTTGTTCATAAAGTTGTATCCCATTTCATCCTTATACAAATATTGATAAGGACGTCTTTCAATACGAATCTCCTCTAATTTTGTTCCTACGCTAAAGGTATTGTCGATAACGCGACCGGTTTCAATGTTGCGAAGTTTTGTTCTAACAAAAGCCGGGCCTTTGCCGGGTTTTACATGCAAAAATTCTACAACCGAGTACAATCCGTTATTGAACTTTATACACATACCGTTTTTAATATCCGCAGTAGTTGCCATATCGAAATGTTTTAATTATCTGTTAGTTATAAAGTTATTTTACCGTTTGCTTTCGGCAAAAATGCAGCGCAAAGTTAGCAAAATGTTTGAACCTTTTAGTAAAATATCAACCTTTTGTGGCAATGCTGCACATATTTTATATTACCGCTTAACTATACTCGATTTTTTTAGTGCATCATCACAAAAAACAGATTGTCTTTTTTCCGGATAGATTGTCTAAACAATATATGTGGGGCAAAGTTTTTTCATAAATTTACTCTATGAAATCGGATATCGCGCCTATTAGGTCTTCAAAACGTTATGTAGTGTTAGATGCCTTGCGAGGATTTGCCTTGT
>CAYQCM010000085.1:0-1588 GCA_964416045.1 uncultured Eubacteriales bacterium
TGATATTGTAATTATAAACTCTTGTAGTGATACAGCCGAAGCGGATCGAAAAGCACGTCAATTCACAAGGAAAGTGCGTAAAACGAATCCTTCATGTGTGTTAGTTTTGATGGGGTGTATGCCTCAGGCATCAAGTGGAAAATTAAATATATTTGACGAAGTAGATATTGTTATTGGTAATAAAGATAAGATAGATATTGTTGATAAAGTATCTCAATTTATAAGTGATCACTCTAAGGTTCTGGATATTTTTAATTTTAATAAGGAAGATAAGTTTTGTTCTTTACCTGTGTATGAAGTTAAAAACAGATGCCGAGCCTTTTTGAAAATACAGGATGGTTGTAATAGATTTTGTAGTTACTGCATCATACCTTTTGCTCGAGGTAGAGCCAGATCTAATAGTTTAGACTGCGTTTTTAATGATGCTAAATCTTTTCTAAACCTAGGTTTTAAAGAGATCGTTTTGGTTGGAATTAATTTATCAAGTTACGGATATGATATAGGAAGTAATCTTTGTGAGGCTATTGAAACTGTTTGCAGTATAGATGGTCTTTATAGAGTAAGACTTAGTTCCATTGATCCTCAGATTTTGACGCCGGATGTTATTGATAGATTATCTAAAATAAAAAAATTATGCCCGCATTTTCATCTTTCTCTTCAAAGCGGTTCTGATTCGGTTTTAAAGACTATGAATCGCCCTTATACCAGAAATCAATATATTAATATTGTGAAAGATATAAAAGGCAAAATACCAAACTCCACTATAACTACAGATATAATGGTAGGTTTTCCGGGTGAAACCGAGGAAAATTTTAACGATACTTTGGATATTATTTCTGAGGTCCAGTTTTTAAAAGTACACGTTTTTCCATATTCTATGCGTCCTGGAACCAGGGCCGCTTCTATGAAAAATCAGATCTCTAAAGAAGTAAAAAATATAAGGGTTAAAAAAGTTATAGAGCTATCTTCAAAAGTTACTGAAAACTTATTAAGAAGCTCTATAGGCAAAAGTTATTGCGTATTATTTGAGAAAAAAGATGAAAACGATTTTTATGAAGGATATACTGAAAATTATATACCTGTAAAAATAAAAAATGAGAAGGGTTTAAGAGGAAAGTTTTTAACAGTTCAACTTGTGAATGTTGAAAACAATGTATGTTATGCTTTGAATCATTGATTAGGTATGCTTTTCATTAATTTTTGCCACGCTGTGTTAGGTGAATTAGTTAATGAACCTGGTATTTCTTTATTTACTGCGTCAAAAGCTGTTTGAAAGTTATAAATATAGGGGGTATAAATTCTAGCACTTTTTTTAACTTCTATAAGGTCTTTATATTTTCTGTTTTCGTCTTTTTTTGCCCAGATTTTTATTAGTTCACAAATATACTTATAAGATTGCTCTGATACTTTAGCTTGTTTAAGTAAATTGAGATTTCTTTTATTAATATCTTTCGCTTTGATAACTTTTTGTATCTTTTTTATACAATAGAGGTTTAATTGTTGCAACGCCATTGTAATATCGCGAACATTCATTTTGGATATTTCTGATGGCGTTTTATTTAAATATTTATGTTGAATTTGTTTGAGC
>CAYQCM010000085.1:1688-4962 GCA_964416045.1 uncultured Eubacteriales bacterium
AAAGTTTTTTTAAAAATATTGAAAAACTCATTTTGTTTCCTTCTTTTCTTTGTTTTTATAGTCTATAAATATATTATATCTTTTTTTTTGTTTTTTATAAATGTTTTGTATAATTTTTGCGGTATAGAAAAAAATACTAATAAAATTAAACACGAAGTGGTGTATATAAATGGTTATATCTTTAATACGTACAATTTTACTTTATATAGTAATTATTCTAGCTATTAAAATAATGGGCAAAAGGCAAATCAGTGACCTACAAACATCGGAATTAGTAGTTACTCTAATGGTATCTAATATTGCAACTATCCCCATGCAAAATACCGCTCAACCGCTACTTAGCGGAGTGATACCTATTTTGGTTCTTATTTGTTGTGAGGTATTGGTTTCAATATGTATGCTTAAAAATTCTAAATTTCGAAAAATGATTTGCGGTAAACCTGTTGTAATTATTGACGACGGTGAAGTCCAACAAGACGAACTCAAAAATTTAAGACTTTCTGTTGAAGATTTATGTCAGCAACTTCGTCAAGTGGATGTTTTTTCCATAAAAGATGTTGCCTTTGCAATTATTGAGACAAACGGTAAACTTAGTGTGCTTAAAAAATCCGAAAAGCAGCCCCCTGATGCTTCTACTTTGGGAGTGGTTGTTCCGGAGGCGGTTGTTGATACTGTGGTTATAAGTGACGGAGAAGTTTCTGATTTTTCTTTGTCTTTATGTGGTCTTACTAAAGGTTGGATTATGGATATACTTAAAAAGAAAAAACTTAATGTTTCAGACGTCTTTATAATGACGGCAAATAAAAATAAAGAATATAATATTATAGAAAAGGAGAAAAACTTATGAAAAAAAGACTTTTTATTTCAATAGGATTATTTTTGTTTTCTATAGCCGTAGGTTTTTGTAGTTTTTTTTATGTGGTCAAGACTACTGATAAGGTATCGGATACTATAATATCTGTGCAAAATCAAGTGTCTGCTGGAAAATATTCAGAGGCCTCAGATGAAGCAAAAAATTTAGACATTTCTTGGAAAAAGGCTCATCATATATTGGAAATTTTTATACATCATGAAGCTCTTGAAAATGTCGATCAATCTTTGTCTGTTATTAGTACTTCCATTGATAAGAGGCAATGGGATGATTTTTGGATCGAAAGCGCTAGAGTTACTACCCAAATAGAAAATTTACATGATAGTGAGAACCCTTCTATAGGTAATATATTGTAAATAAAAAATTAATTTAAAAAAACAGTTGACAAAATATAAGTTGATATAATATAATAAAAACAAGTTAGCATTGATAATGTTGAGGGTACACCTGTTCCCATCCCGAACACAGAAGTTAAGCTCAACGATGCTGAAGATACTGGGTTGGCAGCAATCTTGGAAAATAGGGAAATGCTAACACTTATGGCAATCACGTTTGTGATTGCTTTTTTTATTAAAAAACTCAATCTCATAAAAATGAGACTGAGTTTGTTTTTTAATTATAGATTTTGTTTTCTATCTTGTAGCGCCCATTCCTAGTTTACTTAGCATAGCAATTTTTTCTGCAAAGGTTTTCTTAACTTGATCGGATGAGGCTTGAGCTTGTTCTATTTTCTTGTTTTGTTGTTGTAATTTTGGCTTCAGTTGTGCTACAGTTCCACTCTCTTTTGCTGCAATTTTTTTAAAAAGAGGATTGGATTTAATTAGATCTTCTAAACTTTGTGATAATTGTTGTGCACTTTTTTGAAGCTCTGCATTTGTTTTTTTGGATTTTTCTATATTTTGATTGGCGGTGGACAAATTATTAGGTGGAGGAGGCGGCGGCGGAGGAGGTGGTGGAGGAGGTGGAGGAGGTGGAGGAGGTGGCGCACCTTGTTTCTTTGCTTCCTGCTTTGCTTCTTCGTATACTTCTAGTACTTGTTCATATGCATCACTTACTTCTTCAGCAAGTTGTTGAGTTTCTTCTATAACTTCTTGTGAACTTTCTAAAGTGACACTAACTTTAGACTGTAAACGAGTTATTAAAGTATCGGTATTTTTTAAATACCCTATCCATTTAGTTGTATATGGAAGAGCATAATCAATAATCTTTCCTTTAGTTATATCTGCTTCAGTTTTATTTTTTTCTTTGATAGTGTTTTTTTATTATAATCCTCTAATATTTTTTATCTTTTTCTATAGATTTTATGGTCGCTTTAGGATTATATATTTCCACTATATCTTTTTTAAGAGCGTCCATGTTTGCACTATCTTGTTGTGCAAGTACATTTTGAATTTTTTGTTTTATTGGTTTTATTTTGGTTGTTCTTACTGCGTTAAGCCTACTTATAGCTGGTCTAACTTTCTTATTGAATTGTGAAGATTTATCCTTTATTAAATCTTGCTGCATCTCAAGATTGTTTAAAGGCTTTATTACATTATCTTCAAAATTACCCATTTTTATCACATCCTTTATCAAAAATATAGTTTTATTATATTATATATGTGTGTAATGTCAATAGTTTTTGTTAAAAATTAATAAATTTTATGATTTTTTAAACAAAACACACATATATATTTTTTTATAGTTTACGTTGCCTTACAATGTTTTGTTTACAAATTTTTATTATCATGATAAAATCTTTAACTATTATATTTATTTGTTTTTGGGGGTGAACTTTTGAAGTGTCCGTTTTGTGGATTTGAGGATAGTAAAGTGGTGGAATCTAGATCTGCTGATGATGGTAATAAGACTCGGCGAAGAAGAGAGTGTTTGAGTTGTTTTAAGAGATTTACCACTTATGAATATGTTGAAAACAGACCTTTAATCGTAGTTAAGAGGGACAGTACCAGAGAAGATTTTGATCGTAATAAATTAATCGGAGGAATTTTAAAAGCTTGTAATAAAAGGTCCATATCCGTAGATAAAATAGAACAGATGGCAAGTTGTATTGAACAAAAACTTTTAAATACTTTTGAAAAAGAAGTTTCTTCTAAAACTATCGGTGAAATGGTTATGAAACATCTTTGTGAAGTAGATGAAGTAGCGTACATTCGATTTGCATCGGTCTATAGGCATTTCAAGGATGTGGATACTTTTATGTATGAACTCAAAAGTTTTTTAAGTCATGGGGATATAAATTAGAAAATTGTATTTTAGGAAGGTGTTTGTTTTGGTAGAAAGTATTCCGAAAATATTTGGTAAAAAAGTTTTTAATGATAAAGTTATGAAAGAAAGACTTCCGATTGATATTTATAAATCTTTAAAAAGGTCAATAAAAAATAGTAAACCGCTTGATAGAAATAC
>CAYQCM010000086.1:0-4866 GCA_964416045.1 uncultured Eubacteriales bacterium
ATTTTATCTATAAGCTTTCGAATTCTTTCAAGTAAAGGTTTTGATTCTTTCTTACCTGCCGGAGTATTTACTGTATTAACTGCCGCTGCTAATGCTTGTAAATCTTGTGTTGTGTTGTTGTTGTTGTTGTTGTTGTTTGTTTCTACATTACCCATTATGCATCTTCCTTTCAAAATAAAAATTTAACGTACAGTCTTTCCTTTTAACAGTTCATTTAACTCAACAGAATTTTGTTTCATATCCTCAGAATACTGAAGAGCTAAATCCAAATTTTTATCGCTATTGACTGTATCACCTTTTTTAGCAAAACTCTCCATATCCTTTAAGGCCTGTTGAAATAAACTTTCTAACCGCTTGTGTACATCCATCTTTGTCTTCATTTGCATACTCAATTTCATTAATCTAGAAAAAGGACCTTCTGCTGGTTTTGCCATAAAATCATCACTTTTTTATTCAAAAATACAACTATTATTATAATTGTTTTTTATTTTTTGTCAACTATAACATAGAAAATAATATATACTACTTTATACTAAATTACTATAATTTTACATTTCCAGATATCACACGTGATTTGAATAAGATTCCGTCTAAATGATCAATTTCATGACAAAGAGCCCTTGCCTTGAGTGCTCTACCACAAATTTCTATACTTTCTCCAAATCTGTCTTGAGCATAAACTTTAACAATCATAGGCCTTAATGTTACCCCCCACTGCCCGGGACATGATAAACAACCCTCTTGTTCCCTTTGCTCTCCGCTTGACTCAACAATTTTAGGATTGACCATTTCAACAAATCCATCGCCAGTATCAACCACAGCAACTCTCCTAAGTACTCCCACCTGGGGAGCTGCAAGTCCTACCCCTCCGGATTTATACATAGTCTCTTTCATGTCATCCAATAATTCATGAAGCCTTTCGTCGAACTTATCTACTTCACGACATTTTTTTGTTAATATTTCATCGCCCTCATATACTATCTTTCTTATTGCCATAACAACTAACACTCCCATTATAATATTGATTCCGGGTTAATATCTATAAATATATTTACATTACTAATTTTAATACTTTTTTCTATATTTTTAAAAACTTCTTTTAATAAACTCCTAAATTCTTCATTTTCCTTACATTTTATAATTATTTTATATCTATATTTGTCGCCAATTTTCCTAATCTTTCCGGGAAGAGGATTAAATACTCTAAGAGGCAAATTTCCTCGCTCATTTTTAGCCATACTGCATAAAATCTCAAAAAATCTTTCAGAGTACTTTTTTACGTTATATTCCTTTTTGCCAACAAATCCTACTACACATATATCGCAAAACGGAGGGTACAATAATGCTTTCCTAATAGAAATTTCAGATTTATAAAATTCTTTATAATCTTGCCGTGAAGCTAATTTTATTACTTCATTTTCAGGAGTATAAGACTGTATTAAAGCTACTCCCGGTAAAACATCTCGTCCTGAACGTCCGACTACTTGAGTAATTAGTGAAAACGCTTTCTCATAACTTCTAAAATCGTTATTCCACAACATAGTATCCGCAGATAACACACCAACTAAAGTAACTTTTGGAAAATTAAATCCCTTGGATATCATTTGTGTCCCTATCATTATATCATAATTTCCCTCTGAAAACTCATTAAATATATCTTCATAACTTTTTTCGGACATTATTACATCAGAGTCAACCCTTAACACTTTGGCACTGGGGAAAATATTATTTAATATCTCTTCGACTTTCTGTATTCCAATCCCCGAATATAGCATACGTGAATCGCTACATTTAGGGCAAATTTCTATAAAATTTGTTGAATACCCACAATAATGACACATTAATTTTTTATTAGTCAAATGATAATTTAAGGAAATGTTGCAATTTGGGCAAGTTATAACTTCACCGCATGTTCTGCATCTAGCAAAAGTGTGATATCCTCTTCTATTAATAAGAATGATAGATTGCTCATGATTTCTTAGATTACTATCCATAAGATCTATGAGTCTGGAACTAAATGGGGTTGTATTTCCCTTTTTATATTCTAAATTCATATCTATTATCTCTACTTTGGGTAAACTTAACTTATTATATCTTTCCTCTAATGTGTGAAGCCTATATTTTCCGGTTTGAGATAGAAAATAACTTTCCACAGAAGGTGTGGCAGAACAAAATATTAACATACTTTTATTATATTTAGATCTAAATTTGGCTATGTCTTTTGCATTAAATCTTGGTGTAAATTCTGATTTATATGTATGTTCCTGCTCTTCATCGATTATAATCAGACCTAAATTATCAAGAGGTGCAAATACAGACATTCTTGTCCCGACAACTATCTTAACTTTCCCACTTTTTATACGTTTCCATTCTTCAAATCTCTGAAGGTACGATAAACCACTATGCATAATCGCCACATTTTCACCATATCTAGACTTAAACATTCTAACAACTTGTGACGTAAGACAAATTTCAGGAACCATATATATAATTCCTTTATTTTGAGACAATACATAATCTATTAATTTTAAAAGTACTAATGTTTTTCCACTACCGGTAACACCATGAAGTAAGTGCACAGAACATTGCATACAATCTTTACGCAGTTGATCATAAATCTTATTTTGATTATCAGTTAAAACAATAGGCTTATTTACTGCATTAAACTTATTACTCTCAAAAGTATCATTTGTTACTACTTTTTCAAAATACTCTACTAATCCATTTTTAGCAAGATTTTTTATAACTGTTTCTGTACACCCTGTAAAATAGCGAAGTTCCTTAATAGATGCGAATTTAACATCTTCCAAAAACTCAAGTACATTTTTCTGCTTTTTAGTTATATTATAATTTACTTTATTGTAATCACTTCTAATCCTAACGTACTTACAAATTTTTTCTCCAATATATTTTGTACTTCCTATAGTAACAATTTCCTTGTCTAAAAGTCCTTCTATAACCTTGCTGCTAACTCTATTTTTTCTACTACCATTAATAATATTATCCAAAAACTCTTTCTCTTCTAAGCATAAGTTTTCTTTTTCTACCTTATACTTATATGGATTAATTTTAAATTTAAAGTTAGATTTTTTATCTATATTAGATGGAAGAATCACTTTTATTGCATCAAAATACGTACAAAAATATTTTTCTTTCATCCATAACACCATCTTGATCATTTCTTCATTGAAAAAAGATACTGGATCAAGTACAGAATAAACCTTTTTAAAATTTAAATCATTATTACCTTCTATTACATCTATAATTATTCCCATTCTTATACCATTATTAATACCAAACGAAACCAAAACTCTGCACCCACATCTTACCATATCTCTAAATTTTTCCGGTACGATATAAGTATAAAGTTTGTCGTTCAAATATTTTAATTTATCTACTGCAACCCTAACTAATAATATTTATATTACTTCCTTACATGAAAATTTAAAGTTATTCCCTTTAACTCAAAAGTCTTTTATATCTATTGTTCACAACATATAACTTATTCTTTCTTATAAAATAACTTATTTTACTAAAATATCTATAAAGGTATAGTATAATTTAGAGAAATTTATAAATTAAATTCTATATATTAAATGTATATGAATCTAATATCGTCTTTGCTTGATAATATTCTTTACACTTTATTACTTCCAAAATTTCACATATAACTTTTTTACGTTAGCAATATATGACATAAAACATTTTTGATATCTATCACACTAAGAATAATAAACCTTCGAATACTCTAGACGATTTTAAGATATCTATTAATTTCAGATCTTCCTAGTATAATATGCCGCCTTACGTTTACATCATCCATTCTATTTTTTATATACTTACCATTTTCATATACAATAACAAAACTAATTTTTCTTTTATGAATATTAGTTATATATTTTCTATTATATCAAATTTACCATCAATAAATTCTTTAATGGCAATATTAACAGGTTTCTCTTCTACAATATTTCCATGAGTATTAATATAATCAGTTATTTCCCTTGCACGTTTCGCAACGGCTATAACCAAAGCATATCTACTGGATTTTGCATCTAGCATATCTTTTACACATAATTTTCTCAATCTAAAACACCTCGTTTATTATATAATTTATCCGAGAAGATTTCATTCTTTCAGAATTTATTATACTTAAAATATTTAAAACACATTCTTCCAGATTATCATTTACAACAATATAATCATATTTACTAGCAAATTTCAATTCTTTTTTTGCTATTTCTAACCTATCCTCCATATTATTTATATTATCAATTCCTCTATTTAAAATTCTTTGTCTCAAAACACCAATTGAAGGGGGAACTATAAATATACTCACAGCTTCAGGACATCTCTTCTTAACCTGACATCCACCATTTACCTCTATTTCTAAAATTACATCTTTTCCTTCATCTAACAAATCATCTACTTCATTAAATGGAGTACCATAATAATTTCCACAATACTTTGCATGTTCAAGAAATTTTCCATCTTTAACCATCTTTAAAAATTCTTTTTCATTTATAAAGTAGTAGTCTTTACCGTCTACTTCTCCTTCTCTAGGAGGGCGGGTAGTGGATGATACAGATAAATTTAAAGTCCTATCTTTACTCACCACCTCCCTAAGAACCGTATCCTTTCCAGTACCCGACGGTCCGGATAAAACTATTAACATTCCTTGTTTTTTATGTGTCTCCTCTGATATCATATATTCTCCTCATTTATAGAAATATCCTTTTTAATAATTCTACCTAAAATTGTTTCCGAATTCAAGGAAGATAATATAATATGTCCGCTATCCATTATTATTACTGATCTTGTTTTCTTTCCACAAGAAGCGTCTACCAGTATTCCTTGCTTTTTATT
>CAYQCM010000087.1:0-4836 GCA_964416045.1 uncultured Eubacteriales bacterium
GATAGGATTATCCCTATACAAGATAAATGTATGTTTGCATTTACATTGTGTGAATATTTCGATATGAGAACAAAAAATGAAATGAAGTCCCATCAGGTACAGGATTTATTACATACACAAGAAATGTTAGATATACTGGATTTAAATCATCAGGCTAATGATTTTATATTAATATCTACCAGATTCGCTATAAACGCTGTTACACAACTACAAAATTGTACTCAATGTTACAATGATGCTATAGATAAATATTATCAAGCTTATTCTAAATGTGACAAATTAATACGTACGACTACTGACAAAAAAAGTCTAGATTTACTAGACTTATTTAAAAATTATTTTATGGCTAAATCTAAATACTATAGTCTTTGTATTCAAAGATGTAAAATTTTATTAGAAGCTTATACTTCCAGACGCTAATAAATCATTCTATATCCACTATCACTTCAAGATCCTTTTCGGGGATCTTGATTTTTTCTATAGAATTATTCATACCTAGAATAACTTCAAATTTTCCACAGTCGCATGTCCCTCTAATTAAATATTTGTTTCCGTCTTTTTTTAGGCCTTCACTAATATTTTTTTGATCCTTAAGCGCATTTAGTACGCTTACAATACATGTAACAAATGAATTAGAAGGCAAAAGCGGTTTATCAGATTCAAGACTTAAATTTTCCTTTGATATCTTTACTTTATCATTTTCCCAATAGAAAACTACGTCTTTAATACCTTCCGGCCTTGTCATTTTAATGCTACCTACTTTTTCAGGTGTAAAACATAACTTTCCATTATAGACTTTCCCGTCATATTTAACAGTAATGTTCGCATCAGAAAGATTACTAAAATTTAGTCCGTCTTCTCCGACCGAAGGACTATTTCCATCACAACCACAAAGTAATAAGGCACACGAAAACGCTGCAGACAAAGTTAAATATTTAAGTCTTTTCAAAAGTACCACACCTTATTTTTCTATTTCAATAAATAAACTCGGAAGCTGATTAATGATATCCGTGGGAAGCATAGAAGTCTTAGACATCTTTTCAGCACATCTATCCCCACATAATCCATGTAAGTGGACCGCGCATATGGCCGCGTCCAAAGAACTTAACTTTTGGGCTAAAAGAGAACCTATCATTCCCGCAAGTACATCGCCGCTTCCTCCCTTGGCCATCCCCGAATTACCCGCCATATTTATATACATATCTCCTTCTTTACTAATAACATTAGTATTAGGTCCCTTTAAAACTAATGTTATACCATATTTTTTTACAAAGTCAGTCGAAATTTGTGCCTTGTTGGCATTTATTTCTTCAATACTCCTACCAGACAATCTTGAAAACTCCTTAATATGTGGAGTAAGGATTATGTCTGAATTTGAGTATTTTAATATATCTATATTCTCAGAAATTACATTTATTCCATCAGCATCAATAATAATCGGTACCCTACTATTTCTAATAACCGCCTCTAAAATCTTTCCGGAATCTTCATTCCACCCAATACCACATCCTATTAAGACACTATTGCATTTACTTAGATTTTCAAGTATTTTAGGAATTTCTTTTTCAGAAATAGTCCCCTCAGAATTTTCCTCTAAAGGAATATATATAGGTTCTAAGACGTCCTTACTAACTATTCTATATAAAGACTCAACCATCATAGCTCTAACAAGTCCAACCCCGGATCTAAGCGCGGCTAAAACAGGAAACATTCCTGCTCCTACCATACCCCTGCTTCCAGATATGCTAAGCATTGTACCAAAAGTACCTTTATGGGAATCTTCGTACCTACAAGGTAGTTTATCTTTTACCATATCCAAATTAATTCTATTCATGTATTCATATCTTACATCCATTATCAGTTATCCTCCTTAAAACATATCACGACGGCCGTAGCATAATTTTTCGTATGGGTAATACTTAAGGAAAACTTATACTTATTATCCTCTACAATCTTTAAGGCATTACCGCTAAATATGAAAAATGGTTTTCCAAGTTCGTCTCTAAGTATTTGTACGTTTCTAAGGCCAAAGTTTCTAAACCCCGTACTTATTGATTTCGCAAATGCTTCCTTACAGCAAAAGTTAGCAGCTATACTCTGCAAAGGAAATCCTTTTTTATCAAAAAAATCATATTCCTCTTTTCCAAATATAAATTTAATAAAATTTTTATTCCTCATCGCCTTTTTTATTCTGACAATTTCTACTGTGTCTAATCCTACATCTATCATACTTTCACCTATAACACTTTTCTATTATATAAATTTCATATAATTATATCAAAAAAAGAAAAATATAAACATAAAATTTTGGTTGAATTTTAGTTGAATTTTTGTCTTACATAAATTATAATATGTTTTGTTAATTATTATTATTTTACATTTATGGAGGTAATTATGAAATTAAAAAAACTCGCAGCCAAAATATCTTCGTTAGTTTTGACAGCACTATGTTGCTCCTGTATTAAAGCCTTTGCCGATGATTATCTATACGGAACAAGCTTAAAGGGGACGGTAGAGACCGACGATAAAGGTGCTAAGATTTCTATAAGCGAGGTCGACAAAAAATTAGTGAAATCAAAGTGCGGCACCGAAAATTGCTTTGATGATAGGTGGAAGACTTTCGTGAGAAAAGAGCTATCCCGTATACGAAAGCGTTGTGGCCATCATATTTATCAAATAACTTTTGAAGGCATAGTGTATCAGATTGTGCCTGACACTAAGACACTAAGCATAATTGGAGACCCTAGATGTAACAACATGGCCAATCTATATGCGTTAGCTGCTCTGTCATCAATACCGGTTGTGAAGAGTTCTGCCCCGCCCATTGAAACTATTGACGTTGTGTGTATTTCTGGTGAGATCCGCTCTATTAAAACTTGCCCTGGTATCGGACTTATATGCCCGAAACTACTGGATTTACGCGGTAGTATGATTCAAGAAGTTAATAATAATGTTTTTAGTCATACTCGGATCGTGGGCATTATTCCTGGTGGTTGTGCGCTGCGGTTACCGTCAAATTTATCAGGAAAGTTGACATCTGGTGATTCGTGTTTAGCTTCCGCATCCGACTCCGCGCAACCTTCCGCATCCGGCCCCGCGCAACCTTCCGCATCCGGTCTCGCGCAACCTTCCGCATCCGGCCCCGCGCAACCTTCTGCATCCGGCCCCGCGCAACCTTCTGCATCCGCCCCTATACTTGGTACATGTCTCATTGGAAGTATAGAAAATCGAGGAACAGAAATAAATATAGATCGTGTGGACGAATCAAAATTAAAAAGAGCCCTTTCTAAATACGACGCCATTAACCGTGCTATGTCCGAAATCAGAAAGAGGTTCCCTGCTATTTGTAAAGTAACTTATGATGGAATAGTTTATGCAATTAATCCAACAGAAAAAACATTATATATAAATGGGTTAGACAGTTCAAACGGTAAAATTAGCGAAAGTGTAATAAACAATCTTCTTAAAATTATGTATGAGCCAAATACAACTAAAAAAAGCATATATGACAAATTCCGAAATCAATGGAAAAATATACATGTTGGTGGCAAGCCTAGTGAACCATCTTTTGAAGTAACCAAAGTTGTAATGACTGGGAAGATTAGTTACATTCCTTCAGGACTTTTTTGTACATCATGGATGTATAATGATAACAATGGTGTACAATTTAGTGCTGTAAAATTACCCGGTTCACTTTTTGTAGGAATTCCTGTTGAAATATTCGATCTTAGTGGCATAAAGAGTAAGGAATTGGATATTGGAAGCCGTGCGTTAGGGTCTTGCTACACTGCTAAAAAAATTATCCTTCCTGGGTGTCCAGTTACTGTGCATGATGCTGTCTTACATGAAAACGCAGAAATAATAAATGAAAAATCCATCACCCGTGGAGGCGCTACTAGAGACTCTGGTTCGTTACCTCAAGTGTCTCCTGTGAGATCTCTGTTTCCATCGGTTTCGGGAGGTTGTTGCATAGTTGCATAATAGTGTAAATAATAAATATAAAATTTCCTCATTATATAAATGGGGAAATTTTTATAACTATAACTAATATTCAATACTATTAATAAGATTAAAAAAGTCGTTTATTCCTTCCAGTCCAAATGCTATCTTTCGGTATTTTGATGCATCCTTAATATTTTTTAAATACCAACAAATATGTTTTCTAGCTTCTTTAATTCCAATATGTTCTCCTTTATAACAAATAAGTTTCAGAACATGAGCTTTCATTACTTTTATTTTTTCTTCCATACTAACATTTTCTAATACATTACCAAATTTCAAAAAATTATTTATATTATTAAATATCCATGGATTTCCCAAAGCCCCTCTGGCTATGGATATCATATCGCATGAGGTATAATCTATCATATTTTTGGCTGAGGCAGGGCAAATTATGTCTCCGTTTCCTATTACAGGTATATTTACATTCGATTTAACATCTTTTATAACATCTAAATTACATCTCCCAGAGTACATCTGAGACCTCGTCCTTCCATGAACTGCTATAGCGTCCGCGCCGGCGTCTTCACAACATCTTGCAACTTCTACCGCATTAATACTATTATTATCCCATCCTCCGCGAATTTTTACAGTAACGGGGAATCGACTATGTATCTTTATAGTTTCAACAATCTTCCCGCAAAAAGATGGATTCTTCATAAGAGCACTTCCAGCGCCATTATTTACAACTTTAGGTGCAGGACATCCCATATTAACATCTATAACGTCAATATCCTCATACGATGATAAAATTTTTGAAGCCTCTTTAAAAGATTCAAGATGGCTGCCAAAAATCTGAACGCAAAATGGCTTTTCAACGTTGCTGTGCATTATAAG
>CAYQCM010000088.1:0-4792 GCA_964416045.1 uncultured Eubacteriales bacterium
TATGGAAATAAAAAAAGTAGAGTTCTTTTGAATATGGGATTGTCAGAAAGTAGAATAAGTAGTGCTATTAGGGTAAGTTTTTCAAGGTTTAATACAAAAGAAGAAGTGGACTTATTTATTGATGCTATTACTGATGCGATAGAAAATTTATCAAAAAATTAGGGAGACTAAGTAAAAATGAAGGAAGTATTATTATTAAAAAATGGAGAAATAGTTTTAAAAGGCCTTAATAAAAGAAGTTTTGAAAGTAAGCTTTTACACAATATAAAATCTCGTATATCTTCTTTTGGGAATTTTGATTTGGAAATATCCCAGTCTACGATTACAATATCTCCTGATGAAAATTCTTCTGTTGATGATATTATTCCTGTAATTAAAAAAATTTTTGGAATAGTATCTTTTTCTAAATCAATTATAGTGGAAAAAAATTTTGATGAAGTAAAAAAATTAGCAGTTGAGTATTTAAAAGACGACTTGAGTATTTTAAAGACATTTAAAGTCGAAGCGAAAAGATCGGATAAAAAGTTCCATATGACATCCCCTCAAATTTGTACGGAACTTGGAGGATATATATTAGAAAAATTTTCTCATTTAAAAGTGGATGTACATAATCCCGATATTACGGTAACCATAGAAGTACGTGATTTTGGGATATACATAAGAAAAGATTCCGAAAAAGGTTTAGGTGGTATACCTACTGGTACAGGGGGAAAAGCGACTATAATGATTTCGGGCGGTATAGACAGTCCCGTTGCGGCCTGGATGATGGCTAAAAGAGGAATTTCTTTAACTGCCGTACATTTTTCAAGTCCCCCTTATACGAGTATTAAGGAAAAACAGAAAGTAATAGATTTACTTAAAAAAGTTTCAGAGTATAGTGGAAATATTAAACTTTTTAATGTAGGGTTTACAGCCACACAAGAAAGTATTAAAAAATATTGTAAGGAAGAATTTTTTACTATAATTATGAGAAGAATTATGATGAGGGTTGCAGAAATTATATCAGTTAATGAAGGGTGCAGCGCTTTGATAACGGGAGAAAGTCTTGGGCAGGTTGCTAGTCAGACTATAAACGCTATTGATTGCACTAATAGAGTGGTATCTATACCAGTGTTTAGACCACTTATTGGGATGGATAAAGAAGAAATAGTTGAGGTTTCACGTAAAATAAACACGTTCGATATTTCAATTATGCCCTATGAAGACTGTTGCACTGTGTTTACCCCAAGACACCCGAAACTTAATCCTAGAGTATATTTAGTTGAAAGAGAAGAAAATAAACTAGATATGCAAAAAATTATTAAAGACTGCGTCCAAAATTGTGAGATCATTGAAATTAAATAAATTTTTTAAAGAATGAGGATATATGAAAACTATAAGAAAATTAATATTATCTGTTGCTGTTATTATATTTTTAGGATCACTGGCTGTTTTATTTAAAATTCTTATTTTTGATCCTTATATTTCAAGAAAAAATCAAGATTGTATTAAAGATGCTTATTATGATGAAGAAAAAAATGAAAAAGATTTTTCTCAAACTCCAGAGGAGAGGTTTAAACCTCTTATTGAAATTAATAATGATATAAAAGGTTGGATCCATATTAATAATACTGTTATTGATTATCCCGTTCTTCAGGATAGTAATCTGGAATCCCGCAATAATTTTTATTTAAGACATGATTATCAAAAAAATTATTCAAGGTATGGCAGTATATTTATAGATAGTTTCTGTGATTTTGAAAAACATCCTCAAAACATTATTTTGCATGGTCATCATATGAGAGACGGCACAATGTTTGCAAATCTTTTAAAATTTTCAGATCTTGATTTTTATAAATCCACTCCAATAATTACTTTTGATAGTATATATGAATTTGCAAACTTTAAAATAATTTCTATATTTAAAACCAATACTAAATCTGAACAAGGTGAGATATTTAATTATTTAATATCTTTTTTTTCCAGTAAAGAGTCGTTTTTAGACTACGTATATAATGTAAAAATACGTTCTTTAATTGATACTTTAGTAGATATAAAAGATGATGATTATTTGTTAACTTTATCTACCTGTTCTTATGAATTTGATAATTTTAGAACAGTAATAGTTGCCAGAAAAGTAAGAGATGGGGAAGACGTTAATGTAAACACAGAGTCTGCCAAAAACTCTGAAAATCCATTAATGCCTAATTGTTGGTATAGCCGATATGGTGGTCATGCTCCCGCTTACTCCAATTTTAGGAAGGCTTATGAAGATGGAGAAATTTCTTGGTATTCGGGCGACTTTTTAGATTGATTTTCTATTAAGGGAGTTTTCAGTAATGGTAATAAGAATTTCGGATTTGATGAAAAAAAATATTTTTGGATTATTAGTTGGTCCTATGTCAAAGCTTGTTGAAACTATTACTGAACTTTGTATACCCATAATTATGGCTAATATTATTGATAAGGGTATTTATAGCAGAAACGCTGAATATATAATAAAAGAGGGGATTTCCCTTATTGGTTTAATAATATTTGGTTTTTCTTTTTCACTAATATGCCAATATCTGGCTGCTAAAGTGTCACAAAAAATAGGCATGGAACTTAGGAGTGAGATGTTTAGACATATAAATAAATTCTCTTTTTCTAATCTTGATGATTTTAAACCATCTTCTTTAATTACTCGTATTACTAATGATGTTAATAATATTCAGACTGCTTTGGCAATGTCCATAAGGCTTGGAACCAGGGCCCCTTTCTTACTTCTTGGATCTATTGTTATGGCCTTTATAATAGATGCTAAGATGTCTATAATATTTTTAGTTTCTTTAGCATTAATATCTGCGTGTATGTATTTTAATATGAAAAGGTCTATAGAGCTATTTAATCTAGTTCAAAGTAAACTTGATAAAATATCTTTGCTAATAAGAGAAAATATTTCCGGGGTAAGAGTAATAAGAGCTTTTTCAAGGCAAAACTATGAATTTAAAAAATTTAAAAATACAAGCGATGATTTTGAAAAAACATATATTAAAACATTTAAAATTTCTTCGCTTGTAAGTCCATGTTCTTTTTTTATTATTAATATTTCTATTATATGTATTTTATGGATCGGTTCTTTCCGCGTATATCAGGGAACGATATTACAAGGAAAGATTGTTGCTCTTATAAATTATATGATGCAGATTCTTTTGTCCTTATTTTTAGTTGCGAATTTATCTATATTATTTACTAAGGCTATTACTTCATATAAACGTATATTAGATGTTTTAAATGTAAATACGGATAAAGATATAAAAAATGACTTTTGTAAAGTTCGTGATATTTCTGAAAGTGCTCCTTTTATAGAATTTAAAAATGTTTATTTTTCTTATAATAATTTGCCTAATGATTATGATTTGGAAGATATAAATGTAAAAATATATAGGAATCAAACTATAGGGATAATAGGTGGGACAGGTTCTGGAAAAACAACTTTTGTAAACCTATTATTAAAATTTTATAATTATAATAAAGGCAGTATATTAATAGACGGTATTGAATTAACAAATATTACTTCTGAATTTATTAGAAAAAATTTTTCTATGGTTATGCAAAAGGCCGTATTATTTTCTGGTACTGTAAAGGATAATTTAGTATTGGGAAATAGGGATGCTAAGGAAAGCCTTATAAATTACGCGCTGAAAGTATCTAAATCAGATGAATTTATAAATAATCTTCCAAAGAAGATTCATTCTATAGTTGAAAGAGATGGAAAAAATTTTTCCGGGGGACAAAGGCAAAGACTTAATATTGCAAGATCTATAGTAAGCAATCCGAAGGTTTTAATACTTGACGATAGTTTTAGCGCTTTAGATGCTAATACGGATATGCAGGTAAGAAAAGAAATAAGAAACATTAAAAATATTACTTCAATAATTATTTCTCAAAGAATTTCAAGTATTAAGGACTGCGATAAAATTTTAGTTTTTGATGATGGGAAAATAGTGGGAGAAGGAACTCATGATGGTTTAATAAATAATTGCAGAATATATAAGGAAATATGTGATTCTCAAATGGATTTAAGTGAGGTGGGTATGAAATGAAGTCAAAATATTTTAAGAATTTTTTAAAATATTTATATCCTTTTAAAACGAGCTTTTTTTTAATAATATTTTTATGTATTTTAAGTGCTGTTTTGTCTTTACTTAGTCCATTAATAATAGGTAATGTTATAGATTCAGCTATAGGATATGAAAATGTTAATTTTAAACTTGTTTTTTCAAATTTAATTTATTTATTGGGTATATCATTGGTGGGTTCTGTTTTACAGTGGGGAGTAAGTTTTTATTCGGGTAAATTGTCAATAAAAGTTACTAATAACATTAGAAATTCATTTTTTAGTAAAATAAACAATATTCCAATAAAGTATATAGATACGCATTCTCATGGTGACATCATAAGCCGAGCTGTAAATGACATTGATATAATATCTGAAGGATTGATTCAGTGTGTGGATAAATTTTTTTCGGGTAGTTTTATTATCTTCTTTACAATATTATTTATGTTTAATATTAGTTTTAAAATAACTTTGTTAGTTTTAATTTTAGCTCCTTTAGCAATTTTTTTATCTACTAAAATATCCAAGGTTTCTTATAATCAATTTAGAAAATATTCAAGTGTTCAAGGTAATCTTACGGGATATGCTGAAGAATTTATTTCTAATCAAAAAGTAGTAAAATCATTTTCTTATGAAGGAAGATCTATTGAAAATTTTGAAAAAATAAATTCAGAGTTATTTAAATTTGGAGTAAAATCGCAGTTTATTTCTTCT
>CAYQCM010000089.1:0-4509 GCA_964416045.1 uncultured Eubacteriales bacterium
GACGGGTTGATTTAATTTGCAGTGCATGGAAAGAGCATAAAAATATTAAGAATTTGATGATATTTCTTCAGCAGTGTAATGTTTCAACATCTCTAGGATATAAAATATATAAAGTTTATGGAGATAAAAGTATATCTACTATAAAGAAAGACCCTTATAGTTTGATTGACAATGTATATGGAATAGGGTTTAAGATTGCTGACAGTATAGCTTTTAAATTAGGTATAGATAGAGAATCTTATGGAAGATGTCGTGCTGGTATAATATATGTTTTAAATATTTTTTTGGAGAGAGGAAATTGTTATGTACCTTTTAAAGAATTAATTAGTAGTAGCTGCGAAATTCTTAATATTGATCAAAGTAAAATAACGATAACTTTAGATTATTTAATTCAAATAAAAGAACTGGTAAAGGAAGACGATAAAGTATATCTTCAATATATTTATTATTGTGAGTGTGGACTTTGCGAAAGAATAAAAGAAATTATCAGTTATCCGATTAAAAGTAAAATTAGAAATATTGATGAGATATTAAGTAATTTAGATGTTGATTATAATAATGATCAAATTACTGCTATAAAAAATAGTATTAATTCAAAATTTTCTATAATAACCGGAGGCCCTGGAGTTGGTAAAACTACGATTACTAAGGCCATTATTGAAGTGTTTAGACAAAACAAAAGAAAAATACTTTTAGCTGCTCCAACAGGACGTGCTGCTAAACGTATGGCTGAGGTTTGTAAGATGGAAGTAAAAACCATTCATAGACTTCTTGAAAGCAGTCCTAGCGAAGGGTTTAAAAGGACGGATTCAAATAAACTTGTTGGTGACGTATTAATTATAGATGAATCATCTATGATAGATTTAATGCTGATGTATCATTTAATAAAAGCAGTTCCAAGTAATATGAGAATAATACTTATAGGTGATGTGGACCAACTTCCACCTGTAGGCGCGGGGAATATTTTAAAAGATATTATCAATTCGGAAGTTGTTTCTGCTTTTCGTCTTAATCATATTTATCGTCAGGGTAAAAATAGTGACATTATAATCAATGCTCATAGAATTAATAATGGAGAAATGCCAAAATTAAATTGTGGATTTAATTCAGACTTCTTTTTTATAGAAGAAGAAAATTCAGAGAAGATTTTAAAATTGATTGTGGATTTATACTGCCGAAGATTGCCTGGTAAATATGAAATGAATCCTGTTTTAGACATACAAATTATTACTCCAATACATAAGGGAGAAATTGGTACTGAAAATATTAATAAAAGCATACAATCATATATTAATCAAAGTACTATTAGTTTAAAAAGGGGTCAGACAGAGTACAAATTAAACGATAAAGTTATGCAGATTAAAAATAATTATGATAAGAATGTATTTAATGGGGACATAGGATTTATATCAAATGTAGATATTATGGATAAAAAATTAACAGTTAATTTTGATGGAAGAGAAGTTGAATATGATATTTTAGAATTAGATGAAATTACCTTATCTTACTGCATTACTGTGCATAAATCTCAAGGGGGAGAGTTCCCTATTATAATTATGCCTATTACTTTTAAACATTTTGTAATGCTTCAGAAAAATTTACTATATACAGCGCTGACAAGAGCTCAAAAAATGGTTATTTTAATAGGCCAGAAGGCGGCAGTAAGACATGCCATAGAAAACAATAATTTGGAGAAAAGATATACTTATCTTTGCAATCGCTTATTAAAGTTGGCGAAATAGCATTGGACCGTATTTTATGATAAAATACGAGTTATATTAATGTATAAAAATATAAATGGGATTTACAAGAATGCTGGAAAAGGTGGAGATTTTTTAAAAAATAGATTATCTGACTATGATGAACATATGTTAAAATTGAATGAGCAAGTCAATTCTATACATTTACTGTTAAAAATCTACCTATGTTCCCAAAAAGTAAAGTACTGGATTTAGGTTGTGGCACTGGATTAGAACTAGAAGAGTATTTTTGTTTGAATCCTGAAGCATATGTTGTATGATTAGATTTATCCTGTGATTCAGCTGTATCGGTAGAATCTTTACATCACTTTATAAGAAGATATATGATTCTTTAAATCCGAAGGGATATTTTGTTTTAACTGATTATTTTGCTAAATCTGATATGCTTGAAAAAATTATTTGAAAACTTTGAAAAGTTAAAAACAGAACAAGGAATTAAAGATAATGATTTTTATCATTATGATACTCCATTGACCGTAGAGCACAAGATAGATATTTTGAAAAAATCAGGGTTCTTTGATGTAAAAGTATTGAATAGTTTGGGATCTGTTTATACGATTTTAGCAAAAAATAGGTTAATTTAGTATATATATCATCAAATTTAAGTATCCGGCAAAAATTAACCATAATATATAGGGTATTTGAAGATATGCAGCGAGTGGTTTGATTTGGTAGAATAATAAAGTCATGTATAATACTAATCCCAATAAAAGTATTAACCATATAAATGAAAATAAGAACATCTCTAAATTGAAAAATAGTATAGGCCAAATAAAATTGACTGCTAATTGTGTTATATATACAGTTAGCGCTTTGTTTTTTATATTAGAATTCGATTCATATATAATATAAGAAGAAATTCCCATTAATATATACAAAATAGTCCAAACAACCGGAAATATCCAAGATGGCGGTGAAATTGGAGGCCTATTTAAATTTTTATATATTTCAGAAGAACCTCTTATTGTTATAGATGATAATCCACTTACTCCAAGACTTATTACCAAGCTGGTAATTAAGGGTTTTAATTTTAATATCATATAATTTCCTCCGTTTTAATATTATTTAATAATTTTGTTTATTAATAATTATGCTCAAAAAATATATTTATTATAAATATTATTAAAGAGAAATAATTTGGGAGGATAATTTAATGATAATTCATGTAGTGCAGCCAGGAGAAAGTGTTTATTCAATTACTCAAAGATATGGGGTTTCTCCTCAAAGATTGCTGTTTGATAATCAAATACCATCATCATCTGGATTAGTAGTCGGGCAGTCCCTTTTAATACTTATTCCTGAAATAACGCATCAAGTAAAGGATAACGAAACTTTATATTCTATATCTAATTTATATGGCGTATCTGTTCTAGATATAGTTAGAAATAATCCTTATTTATTGGATTCTCGATTATATTCGGGAGAAAATTTAGTAATTAAGTATCAAGACGAAAAAAAGGGTGGCTATAAATTAAAGGTAAATGGATATGCATATCCTTATATTGATAGAGACGTGTTAAGAGAAAGTTTACTGTATTTAAGTGAATTATCTATATTTTCATACGGATTTACGGCGCAGGGTACACTAGTTCCAACTGACGATGAAGAATTAATATCGATGGCAAAAGAATTTGGAGTTTCTCCTACTCTCGTTTTAACTCCTTTGGATGAAAATGGAAAATTTAATAGTTATCTTGTAACCGTAATTACAAGTGATAAAGAAGTACAGAAAACGCTTATAAACAATTTGCTTACTACTGTAAAGGCAAAGGGATACAATAGTATAAATGTTGATTTTGAGTATATATCTCCAGAAGATAAAGATTCCTATACAAATTTTGTTAGTGAGCTTACAAATGTAATGAATGCTAATGGATATACGGTTTCTGTTGCATTAGCTCCAAAATCTTCAAGTGATCAACCAGGACTTATTTATGAAGGGATAGATTATAAAAGTCTGGGTGAAAGTGCTAATAGTGTATTGGTTATGACTTATGAATGGGGATATACGTATGGTCCACCTATGGCTGTGGCTCCAATTGATCAGGTTATAAAGGTGATTAATTATGCTACGGGACAGATTTCAAGTAAAAAAGTTGATATGGGCATACCTAATTATGGTTATGATTGGCCTTTACCTTACGTGAGGGGTACAACTGAAGCTGAAGTAGTTGGAAACGTCGAAGCTGTAGAAATAGCGCTTAAAAATAATGTTCGTATTGAGTTTGACCGTACTTCCATGTCTCCTTATTTTTATTATTCTAAGGATGGAATAAGTCATGTTGTTTGGTTTGAAGACGCAAGAAGTTTAGAATCTAAATTTAATGTTGTTAATACATTTAACCTTCGTGGCATAGGGTATTGGAACCTTATGAAGCCATTTAGAACAAATTGGCTGCTTTTAAATTACCTATTTGATATATAATAAATTTTATTTTTATTCTATGTCCATTTAATCAAAAAAATTTTTATCTACTAAATTTGCATCAAATCTACAGTGTCCTGTTATTTTTGATTTTGTTAATGCATTTTCTTCGAGATTTAATTGCCAGAAACTATAATGATGTATTAATATAAGGTAGACCTTGATTATTTCGCTTATCTGAAATTATAGCTATATGATTGTCGTTATATATGACTATATTTCCAGGTTGCCGTTTTTTCTATTTCGTAGGGATTATTGGTTATGACTGTACTATTTCTTTCAAAAAATATTTTTAAATTTTTTACTCTTCTAAAATCTATATTT
>CAYQCM010000090.1:0-4485 GCA_964416045.1 uncultured Eubacteriales bacterium
ATGACCAAAAGAATTATAAGAAGAAGAATAAACTATTTTTTTGTGTTTTTTGTGGTATGTATGAATTATATCATGTATTTTTTCTTTTATCCATTAAATATCGCTTAAATAATGATATATTTTTAATTTATTTTTGTGCAAAAATCTATTTTTTTCTTTTTAATATAGAAATATGTAATTTTATTTAATTAAATTTTCTAAATAATTTGTATAAAATAAAAAATAAGGAATATTTCCCCAATATTCCTTATCATCAAATAAAAAAATTTATAAATTATTCACCTTTAAAACTGTTAAAGATATACAATATTACAATTTAAATCCTTTGCAAACTCTAAAAGTTTATCATGACACGTAAAAATTATAACTTGAGATTGCTTTTCTTTACAAATAAAATAATCACTTAAAAATTTTAAAGTTATCTTCAACCTATAATCATCATACTGCATCAAAATATCATCCATAAAAAATGGGATATGACTTCCTTTAGAGATAATTTCCGACATAGCTATCCTTAAAGATAAATATGCTTGATCAATTGTACCGCTGCTAAGAGATGTATAACTTACATTATCACCCACAAAAATAGTATAATCTTTCTGAACATGTATAATATCATATTTTGCATCAGTTAATTTTGAAAATATCTCAGATGATTTTAAGTCCAATAAAGGTACAATATCTTTCCTTATTTCCCTTACCGACTCTTCAAAAACCTGTTTTGCTATCTTTAAACTTTTCAAATATCCTTTAATATCAGATAATCTATCATATTTGTAGTTTAAAATTATTTCAAGATCTTCGTTATCTGAGTCTATCAAAACTATTTTAGATTTTATTTCATAGTACTTTTCTTCTAATTTTTCCTCTTCGAGAATTTTTAAATTTTTTAACAGATTATTTTTGTCAATATGTAAATCGTTATAATTATACTTTCTTAATTCATCCGAAATAGAAAATATAGAGTTATCTATTTCCCCAGCACTAATCTTATATATATTTATAAATTTGCTCTTAGCAGAAACTATATTTTCTAAGTTCTTTAATTTTTCTATCTTACCGCAAATATAATTATACCTTTCACATCCTTCATCATAATTATTAAGATTGATTTCTTCCTTAAATATCTTTTGAAGACTTAATAAAAATTTACTTTTTAAAATTTCTATCTCGTTTTTCATTTCTCGAGATTTCTTTAAAGACAACTCTCCGTTTTTAAATTTAAGGTATAAAATTTCAAAATCTTTATCACTTTTACAATTATATCGCTTCAAAATATTATTAACTATCCCCTCGACTTCAGAAATTTTATCTCTAAATAATTCCGAAATATCTCCATACTCATCTTCACAACATCTAATATTTGAATCTAATAAAATATCTTCAAGTGATTTTTTAATTTTCTCATCTTTTGATGATAATTCCATAAGAGTATTCTTTAAATTAGAAAGTTCTTCATAACTTTTTAAAACCTTTGAATTAATCTTCCTATAAATCAAAAAACATCCTATTAAAAATAATCCTCCTAATAAAAAAATCAAATAAACATTTTTTAAAATTACTCCTAAAAAAACTCCCGTTAGTCCTCCGAGACCTATAAGAAATTTTGAGATAGAAACTTTTTTATCTAATGATTCAATATTTTTACAAGTGCATTCTATCTCATTTTTAATTTCATCTTCTAAATTCTTATTTTCCTCTAACTTATCAATACCTATACTATTTATAGAAAAAACAGTATCTTTTAGCTGCTGTTTTTTAAGCATTGCGTCTTTGAAAACATTAAAATCATCTTCAGATACTAAACAAATATCATCGTTTAAGCTTTCAAATTCATTTAAAGCTTCTTTCTTACAGTCAATTTGACTTTTTACCTCTTTAATATTATCAAAAGTTAATAAAAAATCCTTATATTCTATTTTTTCATTAATAATACTTGCTTTAATATTTTCAATATTTCTAAGATATGATCTAAGTTCTTTTAAGTTATTCAATTTTTCTAACAAATTTAAGTATTCTATTTTTTCTTTTAAGTCTCTCTTACTTTTTATCCTGTTTTCTAATATTTTTAGCTGATTTTTATAGTTGTCCTGAATTTCTATTTTCTGATTTAATGTGAAAATTTCATTTTTTATACTGTATATTTCATTTTCAATAGTGTCTATTTTACCCTTGCTTTTTTCAATATCTTTAATAGCTTCGTCTAATTTCTTGATAATCAATCCCTCAGAAATATTTTCTTGTTCTTGACCTGTAACAATTTTAAATATTTTATCTGACAAACTATCTTTTTTAGAAAGCGTATTACTAAAAATATCCGCACCAATGTTCTTTACAAACCCACTTCGTTCAAAGCCTCTTAAGTCAAGATCAAAAAGCCATTCCCCTACTTCTTCTTTATGACCAAGGCTAATATCTTCCCCTATAGATAAATTTCTAAAAATAACTCTATCCTTATTTGGAGTATCCACATGAAATTCCTTAGTAAGTAAATATCTTTCATTATTGTAAATAAATTCTATACTGCCAAACATTTTTCCCCCATCCCAAGGCAAATATTTTTGTCTGATTTCTTTGTCCTTCTTACCGGCTTTTTCACCGCTTAACCTACTATAAAACATTAACAATATAAAATCCATTATTGTAGATTTACCAGATTCATTTTTTCCATATACAATTTGTAATCCTTTACATAGCTTTAATTCAAAATTTTTAAATTTCCCAAATCCCCCTATCCTTATATTTTCAATTATCACTATACTTCACTTCTCCTAAAAAAACTTTTAGACCTATCTTTAAAGCCTGCTCTTCAACTAATTTTTCCTCACCGGAAGCTGCATTTTTTATTCTTAGAAGCATTTTTTTTATAAAAATACTTTTTAAATCTACACCTAACTCTATATTTCTTAGATCTATAAATGGCTGGGTCTTATCTATGATTTTTACATAAAACATATTATCCATTTTTGTTTTAATATCTTTTATATCTAATAAATAATCTTCCGGCAACTCCCCAACTAAGGTTATTTTATAAAAATGTTTGAAAAATTCTTCTCCGTAGTTTTCCCTTAACTTATTATTTATTGTCTCATATACTTCTAAAGAATTTGAGCAATTACCCACATCCACCTTACAATCTATATACTTCCTTTTACAAACCGACCTAAATTTAAGGTCTACAAATCCTTTCGAAATATACCCTATATAAAAACCTTTATCCTCTGTTTCGTCAAAACCTCTTCCCTCTAAGCATCCACAATATGCATAAGATGTTTTTCCAATGGTTTGGATAGGAGTCCTTTTATGTATATGACCAAGTGCTATATAGTCAAGATTCGAATTTCTTATTTTTTCTAAAGTAATGGGAGAATATAAATTTTCTTTTTCTTTGGCAGTAATTTCAGCATGAAAAATTCCTATGTCTAAAATATCAGTGTTTTCCCCTACCAATCCTTTTTCGAAATTAATATTCTCACCTTTTAAATATGTATTAGTAAAAGCGTTTCCAAAAATCCTAGTATCAATATCTTCAAAATAAAAATACTCAACACTATTAGATTTAAAAATATACACGTTATCGGGCCATTTACTATTGTAAGGCGAATCCACAGTAAAAGGATCATGATTTCCCGGAGAAATCACAACTTTAAATTTATATTTAGACATACAGCATTTAATTTCATTTATTGTACCATCATCTATATGTATACTATCGAAAAGATCCCCCGATATTAAAAGTACGTCTATACATTCTTTATGTCCAATATTTAAAGTTTCTATAAAAGTATTTTTTATCTCACTATTTCTCTGATTTGATTTAACATTGTCTAAATTTCTAAACTTAGACCCTAAATGCACATCTGAACAGTGCAATATTTTTATTCTACTCAATAATATCCACTCCATTATTAATTCAACTTAATCTCCCAAAACATGCGGTACTTCCATACAAATTACCATTTTATTATTTTCACAGTAGGAATATCCTAAAGGTATATCTCCATTTTCAAAATCATATTTCTTACTAATATCAACATCGTATTCTTTTAAATTGTTTGTCAATGATAAAACACCATTATAATTGCTTGAAATCCATTCTTCTATATCATTTATATAGTCCACATTCTCCTGTAAGTTCTTTACGTAAGAATAATTTTTACCGGAAAATATATTCTCTGAATATTTAGAAAAATTCGTGCTTTCTTTTAATCTGACACTTTGTCCTGTTAAAGGGTTTATATTATACGTATACAGTATATTGGAAGGATGTGCTGCTCCCCGAACATTTACCTTTCCATAACATAATATTGATATCATTTCTTTATTTTTGGTTTTTATTTCATATTTTATATCGCAATAGCTGTTATCTATTGGTTCTTCTCGTCCTTCTTCTACTACTATATCCTCTGATGCACTCTTTACCATATTCATATTTAATAAAGTAGTTTCTTCGATAAATTTGTTCCATTTTTCAGTAAAATCCCT
>CAYQCM010000091.1:0-4438 GCA_964416045.1 uncultured Eubacteriales bacterium
TTTCCCATAAAAATATGCACCTCCAAAAGTGTCCAACTTTTGGGGTGCATATCACTCGTGCGGCTGTTTTTCTTTTGCTTACTTATTCTTGTTACCCTTAAACGGGTCTGTGGATCTATACAAAAAAAGTGGACAAGAATGGTAAAATAGAAGACAAAGGAAGGAGGAGAATAAAAATGTCCGGAAAAAAGCAAAACAAATACACAGTAGAATTCAAAAAACAATCGTCAATTTGTATCATTCAGGGAAAACCTATGCCGAATTAAGCAGTGAGTACGGTATATCACACAGCGCCCTTGCAAAATGGATAAAGCAGTATTCCGAGGTAAGAATTGACGATGAAACAGTCATAACCACAGAGCAAATAAAAGCTTTGCAAAAACGAAACGCTCAGTTAGAGGAGGAAAACTTAACATTAAAAAGCGATTGCAATATTCACTCCATACTCAAACAAAAATTGATTGCCATACAATTGCTTTCTTCGGAGCATGCAATAACAACCCTGTGCCGTGTTCTGAAGGTCAACAGGAGCACATATTATGCATTCATCAATCATACGCCCTCAAATCGTGAAAAGGAAAATCAATATATCCGCAGCTGCATATTGAAGATATATGCCGAATCCGATAAGCGCTTAGGCGTTCAAAAAATCGCCCTGTGTCTTACATCAGCATCCGTGCCGGCAGAGTGTACCGATTGATGAAAACAATGGATTTACCTAAAATGAGCACCGTTAAACCGCCAAGACAAAAGCCTTTGGTTTCTGATAACGGTAACTGTAAAAACATTCTTGCACAGAATTTCAATCAGTCCAACCCCTCCTATTTTTTAATACATTTTGCATATCTATTTTTCACTTTATACCAATATATATCCCCGCCTTAACGGGCTTCCGTAGTTTTAAATCCATTTTGTATGCCTTGAGGGTCAGGTCACTTAAATCATTCATGGGACTTGCAAGCAATCAGGTATTTGTCTTTTTCATCTACTAAATTAAACATAAAAAATCCTCCGTATATTGATAAATCAATTATGACGGAGAATACATCAAAAGTCGATTGAAAATGACAGATAATTAAATAATTTAGACCGATTTTTCGATAATTCGGCATTTTGTATTGAATGAAATAGCGTTTTATGTTATTAGTACTAGTAAAATAAACAAAAAATTTAGTAAAGGATAATAATAAGTTATGGATAATTATAAAATTTACCCAAAAGAATTCCGGAATGAAAATATTCTTATCCAAAAAAACAAGTGTTTTATGATAATGCCTTTTGATAGCAAATTTGATTTGCTTTATGGGAGCATTAAAGAGGCGTTAGAAATAGCAGGATATAACTGCGTCAGAGCTGATGATATTTCCGGCTCAACTGCTATTATGAATAAAATATTGAAAGAAATGCTAAGTGCACAATTTGTTATTGCGGACTTATCAACATTAAACGCGAATGTATTTTACGAACTTGGCATAGCTCATTCTTTTAAAGATGCAAAAAATGTTATTATCATTAAAGAGAAAAACGAAAAATGCCCCTTTGATTTAACACATTTATCTTATATTGAATATAGCCATAGTAATTTCAAATACTTGACATCTAGTATAATTAAATATCTAAATGATGCGAAATATATATCTGATTTTTACGAAATGTTGAATTTAAAGGGAATCATAAATCTTATCAGTGATAATACCGAGGATTTTGTTGGATATATGTTATCAAATTTTGATAAATATATAGCAAACATTACAGAAATCTTATTAGGCAATAACGATTATACTGATAATCAATTGAATGATTTATTAATTGCATTTGAAAAGCACATTATCGAATTATATCAGATAAAAGCATCTAATATTATTCCGGGAATTATCAAGATTTATTTTGAACTTTTGATTCAGACTGCTGATTCTAAAAAGACAGATAATCATATTGAAAATTTTGTATTAAATGAATTTTCTAAATTTGATAATATGGATAGAATTACAGATTTGATGATCGATCTGGCTTCAAACAAAAAAATGTTTACCTTTAGTATGAATTGGTTAATTGAGCGATTTTCTTGTATGCGTGTAACAAATATTGATTTAAATCGGCACAAAATCGAAAGGTTTTTGTTATTATCAGATGATCCCGATGTTAATAATTCCATTACGAATGCATTATACAGTTCTAATTGTTATATCCGGGAACGCATGGCAGATATAATTGGCGAAAAAAGATTGGTTAACAGCGTACCTGTTCTGTATTCTGTATTGACTGATGAAACTAACAACTATACAACAAGAAGTATCTTGTATGCTATCAGTAAAATCGATCCTCCGGATGGATTAAATCATATAAAAGAATGGTTAAATGAACATATAGATCAGTTGCTTGAAAACAGAGACTATTTTATGTTTAATCATGTACTGACCTGTATAAAGCGTATAGATCATACCGAAGGAAATATTTACGTAAAAGAATTTAAAAAAACATTTCAAAAATATCTTAACTAATCAAACATGAAACAAATTTAAAATCCGTCCATAATCAAGATAATCGATATATTCATCTAATGAAAACAATTCAAAACAACGTTGGAATATAAGTTTTATAAAATTTTTTCGTTCAGTTTCGTTACAGGCAGTATTTTGAAGGCGTTCAAAAAGCCAAATGACACTACGATCTACAAAACAAATGAATATATTTTTGTATTTGCTGAAAATTTTCTGATTGTTTAAGTATTGTTTGATATGCACAAGTACATCAAAATAGTTATTTATATACTTTTCAGAAAATGAATGTATAGCAGAGCATTCTCTTTGAAAATAGTGATAGTGGGACTGTGTTACTAATGCAACTGTTTTAGCATTGACAAAGGCCACAAAAGAAGAATAATTATCTTGCGCTTGCCTAGCATAGTCAGAACAAACATCATTTTCTAATAGTAACTTTTTTCGATATACACGATTATTCAGGTTTGGCGAAATATAAAAGTTCTGAAAATAATATTTACTCATCAGTTTTAGAGCAAAATCACCGGAAATAACATTATTACAAGTAATTGTATATCTTGGCTTCGAACTCATGGCATTATTCCACTCAGATAAAACATTTCCAATAGCGATATCACATGAATTATTAATTAATGCATCAACAAGATGCTCGTAAAAGTCAAGATCGACCCAATCGTCACTATCTATAAATGCAACCAAATCACCATGCGCCAAGTTTAAACCGATTTGCCGAACAACACCAACTCCATAGTTTTTATCTAATTTTTTGTATGAAACATTGGAATATGTTAAGTATTTGCAAATCACATTTTCTGATTTGTCCATTGAACAATCGTTTATTATGATGATTTCAATATTTTTATAGGATTGGAAAATTAGAGAATCCAAACACCTTTCAATGTAATCAGCAGTATTGTAAACAGGAACAATTATTGACAATAAAGGAAATTTAACTTGCGAATTATAATCCATAACTTATTATTATCCTTTATTTGACAAACTTTTCAGAGGTAAAAATAATATAAAAACTTCATATTTGAATACTTGATTTTACTAATTATCGGAGAATTTGCTTTTAGAATTGCGTGTAATATTTCTCCGGGCGGATTTTGGCGTTCAGCGATTCATTGGATTGCAAGAGTAATAATATATGTTTTAATGTGAGGATTAATCTATGGATTAATTATGTTAGTCAAATTCTTAACCAATAACTATGTTGTTACATTAGTTACTGTTGCAATAATCATTTTAATAGCAATGCTGTTGATTTACGACATAAAAGGTTGAAAAATAAATATATAAAATAGAAACATAAAATCATAGCCAAGACCACATAGAAGCCGGACAATAGAAAAAAGCACCTCCATATGGTAAAATGAAGCAAACTACCATATGGGGGATTTTTAGATTCTATAATAAACGTTGGGGTAATGTCCCAATATTTATTTTTTTTGCAAAAAATAGGTATATTCCCAAAAAACCAATACAATAAAGATGCTTACACCCAAATAAAGGCAGAAAGGAATATGTCCAATCAGGATATTATCAAAAAATACTCGGATTACAAGATGTAATCGTAACAAAAGCTGCAGAATACGATAAAGAAAAACGAGCGAATGTAAGATACTTTGTCAGCGATATGTACAAGCCATACAGAGAACTCGTAAAATATGTTTCAAAAACGCAACGCTCATTGCAGACATATGCCACCAGATATGGCAGGCGGTATGGTTGATGGAAAGAGTGCGAAAAAGAATACTTTTTATGTTATCTGATGCTGCTTAACAAAAATTTAGCAGACAAAACGCTCATCCGCTTTTTGTCTGCTCCGCTTCATGTCTTTATTCTATTGGTTACCCCAACATTTGATATTGAACCTTTTTTATTTTATATAATAAACCCTGTTTTCTTTTCTTGCCGCCGGGGCGGGGGCTTCG
>CAYQCM010000092.1:0-4433 GCA_964416045.1 uncultured Eubacteriales bacterium
AAGTTGATTATTTACAGATTCAAAAATGTCCTCTGGCGATTTCCCGCTTTGTGCTTCATTTTTGATAAGTGTTTTTGATATCACCATAAATAGTGCGGCTGATACTCCTTTACCGGAAACATCAGCAATTACTATTGCTAGATTTTCATTGTCTGTAAAGAAAAAGTCATAAAAGTCTCCGCCTACTTCTTTTGCGGGATCCATAATAGCGTATATATCAAAATCATTTCTATCAGGGAATGCAGGGAATATGCAGGGGAGCATACTGGATTGAATTTGTCTTGCAACTATTAATTCACTGTGGATTCTTTCTTTTTCAGCGGTAGTATTTGCAAGATCGGTTATATATTTTTGAAGATCTGTAGTCATACTATTAAAAGCTTTAGATAATTGACCAATTTCATCTTCGGACTCAATAGGTATTTGTAAAGACAAATTTCCGTTACCGATTTCTTTTACTGATTTGATCAATCTTTTAATGGGTTTAACAGTAGTATTAGACAGTACAGTGCTAAGTACAAATATTATAATGCAACAAATTATAAGTACTATGATAAATCTTATTAGTATTCCTGAAAGAGAAGAATGAAGAGATTTTTCTGTTTCTGCTGTAAAACTATTTATTATATTTTTTGTTTCTACAGCTGGATTTATAATCTCATCTATTTCAACTATTGTACATAAAGTCCAACCGGTTGTTTGTGTGTCGCAGTATGATAAATAGTACTGTTTACCATCTATCTTAATTTTTTCTATTCCACTTTCGCTGCTTAATATATGATTTATAGCTTCCTCGTTATTTTCATCTTCTTCTGACCCACTGATAAATCCTGATTTAATGTTTCCTATTTCCTCTTCAAGGCTGTATTTAGGATGTACGATTATTTTACCTTCTGTATCTACAATAAAAGAATACCCTGTATTTCCGATTTTAAAATTTGTCAAATAATTGTTTATATCTTCTAGGAACATATCTATAGCTGCAACACCGATAATATTTCCTGAAGAATCACAAAAAGCTTTTGAACATGTAATACACAATTTATTAGTTTCATTATCTATATATGTGCTTTGCCATATTGTATTGTTGTTTCCTTTTTTCTTAGCTTGGATGGCATCTTTATACCAATCCCTTTCAGTAGCCAGGTATCTTACATTACTATTGTCAGAAGAATATTTATAGTATATTCCATTTTCCGTACCTATATATATACTGGATATTGAAGAATTATTTATAAACATTTGTCTTATAGTATAGAAAATATTGCTTATTATTTCGAGTTCTTTTTTTAGGTTTGAAGGAAGTAAATTATTTGATACTACAGACTTAGTTTTTTTAATAATATCTCTTTCTTCTTGGTCCATTGAAAGCCATTTATTAATATCCGTTTTAAATACGCTATTTTCAAATTTATCCGGATATATTCCGGGGTCATAAGCAAGTACCTCGAGTTTATCCTCCGATATATTATTTTTATCTATAACATAGGCTTTTTCAGAACCTGATTTTCTATCGGAAGTATCACCTTTTATTGTCATATCGGGCAGAGGGGGGATGGACCCTTTGAAATTTCCACTGTTTAAATATATATCTTCAATCGATGTTACTATTCCCGATGTTTGCTGATCTATTTTTTCTAGCATATTATTTGAGTTATCTGATATAGACTTTGATAATTTTGTAATATATTCTTCCGCTTGATTTTTAAGGGCGGATTCACTATCTTCCGAAGCATATTCACCTAAGTTGTGAGTTATCATTTTAGAATAGTTTCCAATTTCAAGTATGCTGGTATATGAAATTATTCCGATTATTAGTTGTGAAATAACAGATATAGAAAGTATTATAATTAAAATTTTAGTACCTATTTTAAGGTTTTTAATTTTTTTAAGTATCAATTTTATACACCCCAAACTGTTTTTAAGTATTACTGTGCAATTTTTACATATATTTATAGTGTTATTTATATATAGTATCACTATTATATTAATATATCAAACATTATTTTGGGGTAAATTGTCACAAGAGTATTATTTCAAAATATTATCTGCTGCTAACATTATTCCTATTTTAGCGCTGTAAAAATTCGTGCCGCCTTGAATCCATACTGCATAAGGATCTTTAAGGGGAGCATCGGCGGAAAGTTCTATAGATGATCCCAAAGTAAATGCTCCGTCTGCCATTATTATTTGACTGTCATAACCTGGCATGTCCCAAGGCTCTGGAGTTACAAAAGAATTTATTGGAGATCCTTTTTGTATTCCCCTGCAAAATTTAATTAATAAATCTTTTTCTTTAAGTACTATACACTGAATAATATCATATCTTGGTTCATTGTATTTTGGATAAACTTCAAATCCAAGCATTTCAAATAATGCAGAGGAAAATATTGATGTTTTAAGAGCTTCTCCCACAATACTTGGAGAATTAAAAGTTCCCATAAATAGTTCCCTGTTAAGCCCTAGAGTAGCTCCCACTTCTTTGCCTGTACCCGGTGTAGTTAGTCTGTATGCACAAAGGTTTACGAGATCTTTTTTACCTGCAATATATCCACCTGTTGGAGCTATACCTCCACCCGGATTTTTTATAAGTGACCCAATAATAAGGTCAGCACATGATGGCTCTTCTTTTTCTGCAAACTCACCATAACAATTATCTACGATTATAATTATTTTTTCATAAGTTTTTTTTATAAATAAGCACAATTTATTTATTTCTTTAAAAGAAAGAGATTTTCTAAAGCTATATCCTTTAGAGCGCTGTATATATATAGCCTTTGTTTTATTATTTATAGTATTCTTTATTTTTTTATAATTAAAAGATCCATCTTTATTTAAATCTATGTATTTGAAGGATATATCAAAATTTAAAAGGGATCCTTCGTTATTGTTTTTATTTCCTATAACGCTTTTTAATGTGTCATAAGGTAGTCCTGTAATACTTATTACTTCATCTCCGGGCCTTAAAATACCAAATAAGGCTACTGTCAATGCGTGTGTTCCGCTTACAAAATTGTGTCTTACAAGTGCATCTTGAGTGCCAAAGGCAGTAGCGTATACTTCGTCTAAAATATCTCTTCCTCTGTCATTATATCCGTATCCGGTGGTAGCCGTAAAATGAGACTCACTTACTCTGGATTTTATAAATGATTCTAACATTTTTTGTTGGTTATATTCTTTAATTTCTTCTATTTTTTCAAATTCTTTTTTACAAAGGTCAATAGCTTCTTTGCTGACATTTTTAACTTTGTTACTTATGGTTATCAATTTAGGAAATCCTTTCTTTTTTACTTTTATGTTGGAATATCGCAGATCTTTTCTGCCATTATCATAGCAAGATTTGCAGTACTAAAATAGTCCTCTTGGGATATTATACCTTTTGGGGTATGCAAGTATCTGCAAGGTACTGATAGAGCTAAAGTTCTTACTCCATTTCTGGAAGTTTGTATTGCTCCTGCGTCGTTTCCTCCTGATACTCCCTGTTTAATCTGGTATTTAATTTTATTTTGTTTTGCTGAATCAATAGCTAAATTATAATATTCTTTATCATAAATAGTTCTTTTGTCCATGAAAGAAATTACTACACCTTCATTTATTTTGCATATTTGATTTGATGGACTTACTTCAGGAATATCACAAGCAGTAGTAGCTTCAACTACAATAGCTGAATCTGGATTTACGTTATGACAGGCAACTTTAGCTCCTCGAAGACCGATTTCTTCTTGTACGGTAAAAGCAAAATATGTGTCAAAAGCTAAATTTGACTTTATCATTTGTACGAGTATACTGCATCCAGCTCTATCATCAAGTGCTTTTCCGCTTATTATTCCGTTAGATACATTAAATTCAGATTTGAAGTATATATGGTCCCCAATATCTACGTATTTTAAGGCTTGTTTTTTGCTAGTGGCTCCTATATCGATAAGAAGTTCTTGGCTTGAAACAGGAGTTTTCCTTTCGAGAGTATCGCAAAGGTGTATAGGTTTTATGCCGATTACTCCTGGGATGTTATTTTTTCCTATATTCACAGTAAGTCCAGGAAGAATTTTATCTTCTATGCCTCCAATTTTATCAAATCCAATATATCCGTCTTCTGTAATAAACGTACATATTAACCCTATTTCATCCATATGAGCAGCTATAAGTAATTTTGTATTGGGCTTTTTTTCTCCTTCTTTAAATACGATTATGTTTCCTAAATTATCAACTTTTACATTTTCTACGTAAGGAGATATTTCTTTTATTATAATATTTTTTATATTTTTTTCATTTCCGGATGTACCGTTTTCTTGGCACAATTTTTTCAAAAAATTAAAGTCATTTTTTTTCATTTAATAATACCCCCTTTTTTTGCGTAATTAAAGAGTAATTCTGCGGTATTTTCCATGTCTTTTATGCTGACTACCTCTATGGCAGTATGCATATACCTTTGA
>CAYQCM010000093.1:0-4415 GCA_964416045.1 uncultured Eubacteriales bacterium
TCCTAATAAATAAAGATGGAACAGATAGAAAAGTGCTGGATAGAAACGATACTAAAACTAAAATAGCTCTTGCATCTAATAATTTTACCACATCAGGTGGAGATCAATACATAATGATTAAAGATTTAAAATCCATTTGTGAAAATGGAAATATCCTCCATGATGTAGTACTAAATTATATTAAACATATAACTATTAATCATAGCTCTTCAGTTAATTATTACTCCAAAAACTCCAGGTGTAAAATAATAAATGAAGAAAATATGTTTAGAAATTTTGACGCTACTATTCTTATTAAAAACAATTCTGTTATATTAAATAATAAAATAGTTAAAGTGCAAGTAGATGACAATAATTACTTTGAAACATTCTCTGACAACAATGGCATTATCAAAATAGAAAATCTTGAACCAGGTGCTCACGATATATCTATTAAATGTGAAGAATTTATTTCTGATTTTTATGTAAATAATAAAATAGGAATAACATCTCCTGATATAATATTAATTAATGAAACACAAAAAAATATTAATGATGTTTCAAATATAATAAGTGATATAAGAAACCAACCTTTTCAAAATATAAACCTTTACGTAAGTTTTGCCAGAAAATTATATAATTCGTTATCTGAATATGAAAAATCTCAAATATATAATTATAATACATTATTGTTATATGAAAAAAACCTTAACTCTAAATCTATATACAATATTAAAAAAGAAAAAATTGCTTTGATTATAAACAACAGATTATATGTGTATTCATTTATAATTTTTATCGTTCTAACTTCCAATATAATTTACAGAAAATATATAAAAAACAATCGAAATCACACAATTACTCATAAGTTATAATTATAAATAAAGTTTAATCTATAATATAGATTAAACTTTATAATTTTCCGAGATATTCATGGACAACCTAATATTTTCATATTCCTTCATGCCAAAAACATATTCTACCAATTTTAGGGCAAAATTTATAGCATTTCCAGGACCATTAGAAGTAATAATATTGTCGCAAACACATACGCTATCCTTAGATATTTTCGCTCCAATTAAACTTTCCTCAAATCCCGGATAACAACAAACCTCTTTCCCTTCTAAGATTTTCATTTTTCCCAATATTGAAGGTGCCGCACATATTGCCCCTATTAAAAGTTTATTTTTATCACAATATCTAATTGTTTCACAGACTTTATCATTTTTACCTAGATTTTCAACACCTAAAACCCCACCTGGAAGTACTATACCCTGTAAATTTTCAGTAACTAATTCTGAAAGTTCTATATCACATTTTAATGTTATTCCCATACTCCCCTAACATATTCTGAACCTACACCTACTATTTGTACATCTAAATTTGTCCTTCTTAGTATATCGATCGCTGCAATTGCCTCAATCTCTTCAAATCCTTCAGCCAAAAAAATATATACCATATTATCTACTACTCCTCTAAAAAATATGCTGAAACAATATTATTATAAACTAAAATATAAATGGATCCAAATAAATTTGGACCCATTTTATTTTATTAATTTATTACAAATTCATTATTTTGATCATCATATACTGCTTCTAATTTTTTTCCTAAATATTCCTCGCCTTTATCCTGCATTTCAGAAACTTTTTCTACTACTGCTGTAAACAATCCTCCTAAAACCTTATCAATAGTTCTAGCGCCCTCATTTATACGTTCGGTATATTTAGCTATTCTATCGTAACTTTCATCGCTAATTACTAAATCAATATTTCCTCCTACATCTGTTTTAAGAAAATCTATTGTAGGAGCAAATTTGTCTCTTGCAATTTGACCATACTCTTGAGCGCTTAAATTATCGAACGATACTATTGTAAGTCTATTTAAAAAGGATTTGTCATGTTTTACAATTGTACGTGAACCTGTGGTATCTAATTCCACCGTAGGATCTACCAATTTTCCGTTTGAATCTGCATAAACTTTTCCCTGTAAAGATCCGTCTGATTCATTGGTAGTTAATATAAATACTACTCCAGAACAATCTATGGTTTGTCCATTAATTGTGGCCTTACCTTCATCTATAAATGTTCTCATAACCTCATCTAATGGGTGATCTTTAGAATCCCCTACGCACATTTTGTCATATTCATTTATTATTACAACACCATCATTGGGATGATCTTCTATATATTTAACAAAATTTTTTTGCTCTTGTTGACCACCATATCCATAATATCCACCGTATTTGCCATAGGAATCGCCAAAAAGTTGTCCGACTATGCTGCTTTTGGAACTATTTACATCTACCTCTGAAGCAGACATAACATACGGTGATGCGGTACTTATAGCAGAAGCTAAATGACCTGCAGTAAACGATTTACCAGTACCTGATGCACCATTAAATACAACTACATGAGCATGAGAATCTTTTTGTCCAGTAGCCTTTAGTCTCTCTTTTTCCATCGTTACACTATTAAAAAATCCTCTTACTCCCTTTTTTGCCCTTTCTTGTCCTCTTACGATTGCTAAACCTGCTTCAAGCTTTTCTCCCGCTTCCTTTCTATTAAACTCTCGTTTATTGCTTTTTTCATTTGCTAGATCTATTTGATATTGCGCCTGCTCGGCCATACGCTCGAGAGCAAACTGCGCATTATTAAAGTCTGTAATAGCTTTACTAAACAAACTAACGAGACCAACACCTTTATACATAAAGTCCCAAATAGTTTTAGCACCCGCAACTATTCCACCACCTACAAACACCATATTGGCAAGTGTCGGTATGCTACTATACCAATGGCCTCCACCTAACTCCTCAATCTTTAGTCCAAGTTCACAGTTCTGTCTACATAAATTACCTATAAAATTACGTATATTGTCTTTATTTAGTAAATCATTTTGTCGATTTGCATCATCATCAGAAGCATATTCCTTGCCTTCTGTAGCATAACTTGCATACCTATGGAAAAAACCTTTATTCTGTAGATCATCCACGGTGAGACATTCTTCGTTTAAACAAAGTATTGCTTCATCAATAAACCTGCTGTTTTCAAATAGTTTTTGTTCATCATAGTTCATTAAACTTTGGCGTAGATTGTTATTGTTATTCCATTTATCCCATAAATTTTTAATATCTTTTCTCTTATATATACAAACACCTATAGCTGCAAGTATAAGTGCACCAATCGTTACCTTACCTTTATTCCTCACTATTATATCTTTTAATGAAGAAAGTTTAGCTTTAACTCTACTCCATATCCTGGAAAAAGTTCCTGACTCTTCTTGCTCTTGATGTTGTTGCACTATTGCCGTATCGTCTATATTATTTGTATCAACAGCATGAGCATCATTAAATTTAGGAATAGAAATAAAAAATAATGATGCTAGACTAGCTGCTACCACCCTTTGTATGTTTACTTTTGCTCCACCTGACACAGATTCAATGTCAGCATCTTTTATCCCTTTTATTAAAGAAATATCCATCGAAGATTCCTTAATAAACGAAGAAAGTATTTTGTCAATAAATAAAGCAAATTCTTCCTTAGTGTATCCATCATGTATTGTCTGACAAAAATCGTAAGCTTGATCCAAAGAATCTAACTTTGAAAACTCTTGAATCAACTTTTCACTACTTATAATCTTTCCTACCAAAATATCAACATTTCGATTATTTTCCATACATACACCTTCAAAACATTCAATTTAAATCTCATACATAAAAAATATTAATAAAAAGTATTATACATCAATCATAAAAAAATCGTCAACTTTAATAACTTGTAAAATATAAAAAATACATACTCATTTTTTAATATATAATTAAACAATTTTATCTTTTATTAACATATAGTTTTATTGTTAAGTTTATCACTTGAATTAATAAACATCCACCCGAATAGCGGGTGGATGTTTATTTAATATATAAAATATTCTATACTTTTTCAAACTGACTATTATAAAGGCTAAAATAGAATCCCTGATTATTCATTAGCTGGTCATGACTTCCCTTTTCTATAATGTCTCCGTCTTTCATAACCAATATAATGTTTGCATTTTTTATAGTTGAAAGTCTGTGTGCAATTACGAATGAAGTTTTTTCGGCCATAAGTTTATCCATAGCTTTTTGTATTAGTACTTCAGTTCTAGTATCTACCGAACTTGTAGCTTCGTCCAAAATTAACATCGGAGAATCCTTGATAATTGCCCTGGCTATAGTTATTAATTGTTTTTGTCCTTCTGATAAGGTAATATTATCATCTAATATAGTATTATATCCTTTAGGTAAAGTGCATATAAAGTGATGTATCCCAACTAATTTACATACTGATATAATCTTATCATCGTCTACTTCATACTTGTTATACACTATATTTTCTCTAATTGTGCCTTCAAATAGCCATGTGTCTTGCAATACCATACAAAATATATCATGGATATTT
>CAYQCM010000094.1:0-4336 GCA_964416045.1 uncultured Eubacteriales bacterium
GCTTATTTTGGATGAGCCCACTAATCACCTTGATATGCTTTCGAAGGATGTGCTAAAGCAGGCAATCAGAGATTTTGACGGAACGGTGATAGTTGTTTCGCACGACCGCGAATTTTTGGATGGGCTTGTGGATACGGTTTACGAATTTACCGGAGGCAAGGTGGTTCAGCACTTGGGCGGCATTTACGACTTTTTGCAGCACAAGCAAATTTCCGGCTTTCGCGAATTTGAAATGGCCGACAAAACCAAGAAGGATAAGAGTAAAGCCGAAGCGAAAAGCACTGCCGGTTTCAAAACCGAAGCAACTGAACAGCAGTCGTCAAAGCAAAGGCGCGAGCAAGACAAGGAATATAAAAAGATGCTGCGCCGTGCAGAAAACAACGTAAAACTGTGCGAAGCGGCCATAATCGATAAAGAGGCCGAAATTAAGCAGTTGGAAGAAAAAATAGCAAGCGGGGTGGTCGACGAAAATGTGTTTAATGAGTATTCTGCCGCCAAGAAAAGTTTGGACGAGCTGATGGAACAGTGGCAGGCCGCCTGCGAAGAATTGGAAGCATTGTAAAGCGCCTAACCGATTTTGTTTACTTTCGCCGCCTGTGCTATCTTTGCGGCTGAAAAATTTTTGAGTATGTCTTTGCAAGAGGAAATAAAACGAAGAAGAACCTTTGCCATTATATCTCACCCCGATGCCGGTAAAACAACTCTTACCGAAAAATTGCTGTTATTTGGTGGAGCAATACATGTGGCCGGAGCAGTTAAATCGAACAAGATTAAAAAAACTGCCACATCCGACTGGATGGAGATAGAAAAGCAGCGTGGCATTTCGGTTGCAACTTCGGTAATGGGTTTCGAATACCGCAACTTCAAGATAAATATTTTGGACACCCCCGGTCACCAGGACTTTGCCGAGGACACGTTCCGCACACTTACCGCCGTTGATAGTGTTATAATTGTGATTGATGCGGCCAAAGGTGTTGAAACTCAAACCCGCAAATTGATGCAGGTTTGTCGTATGCGCAAAACTCCGGTTATGGTGTTCGTAAACAAAATGGACCGCGAGGCCCTCGACCCATTCGACCTTTTGGATGAGATTGAGCAGGAATTGGGCATAAAAACCGTTCCCCTTACTTGGCCTATCAACATGGGTTTTGCGTTCAAGGGCGTTTATAATATTTATCGCAAAAATCTTAACCTTTATACTCCAAACAAACAAACGGTTTCTGAAACGGTTGAGTTTACCGATTTGCAAAATCCCGACTTGGAAAAACTTATAGGTGAAACCGATGCTGCAAAATTGCGCGATGATTTGGAGCTTATTTCCGGAGTTTATCCCGAGTTTGATGTAAAGGACTACTTGGCCGGCGACCTTGCCCCCGTGTTTTTCGGTAGTGCGTTGAATACTTTCGGTGTAAAGGAACTTTTGGACTGCTTTGTTGAAATCGCACCTTCGCCGCTGCCCGTGCAAACCGAGGAGCGTGTTGTGTCGCCCATGGAGCCGAATTTTTCCGGGTTTGTATTCAAGATACATGCCAACATGGATCCGAATCACCGCAGTTGTATAGCCTTTGTAAAAATTTGTTCGGGCAAGTTTGAGCGCAACGTAAACTACAAGCATGTACGTTTGGGCAAGATGATGAAATTTTCGGCGCCCACCGCTTTTATGGCTCAAAGGAAAGAAACCGTTGATGAGGCTTACGCAGGCGATATAGTAGGTTTGCCCGATAACGGTGGTACATTTAAAATCGGCGACAGCCTTTCAGCAGGCGAAAATATACATTTCAAGGGGCTGCCAAGTTTTTCGCCCGAAATGTTTAAGTACATAGAAAACGACGACCCCATGAAGCAGAAACAGTTGCAGAAGGGGATTAATCAACTTATGGACGAGGGCGTGGCCCAGCTGTTTATAAATCAATTCAATGGTCGCAAGATTATAGGAACAGTGGGGCAGTTGCAGTTTGAAGTAATTCAGTATCGCCTGCTGCACGAATACAATGCCCAGTGCCGTTGGGAACCAATACGTCTTTATAAGGCTTGTTGGATAGAAAGCAGCGACCCCGTAGAATTGGAAAACTTTAAAAAGCGCAAGTATCAGTTTATGGCAAAAGACAAGGAAGGTCGCGATGTTTTTCTTGCCGATTCGCAATTTGTGTTAGATATGGCGCAAGAAGATTTCAAGCATATTAAATTTCACTTTACCAGCGAGTTTTAATCGCTATAATACGCACAAGCCATGTTGAAAATTGCAGACTTTAACAACTTGAAAGTTGCCCGCGAGGTTGATTTTGGCGTGTACCTTGACGCAGGTGACGAAGGCGAGATTCTGATGCCGTCCCGCTACGTTCCCGAAGGCTGCAAGGTAGGCGATGAGGTTTGTGTTTTTGTGTACACCGATAGCGAAGACCGCCTTGTGGCAACCACCGAAAAGCCATACGTTGTTGCAGGCGAGGTTGGGGTGCTTAAGGTAAAGCAGATTACCGACTTTGGCGCTTTCTTGGATTGGGGAGTGTTTAAAGACATATTACTGCCGTACAGCGAGCAAACTGCCGACATACTCGAAGGCGATAATGTTGTGGTTTATGTTTACGTTGATAACAAATCGAAGCGCCCGGTTTGCACCATGAAGTGGGATCGCCACGTTGACTATACTCCCGATGAAAGCCTTGCCCCGGGTACTCAGTGCACTGCGGTTATTGCGGGGCGTACACCACTTGGCTATAAGGCACTTGTAAACAGAAAATACTACGGACTTTTGTATGCCAACGAGGTGTTTTCAACGCCCAAGTTAGGCGATGAGGTTACGGCCTATATCAAAAAAGTACGCGAAGATGGAAAATTAGATATAAGCCTGCGCCCAATTGGTTTTGTAAACAAAATTGGTGGAGATTGCGAAAAGATTATGCAACTCTTGCGCGCCAACGGAGGATTTATGCCAACCACAGATAAGGCTCCTGCCGAAACCATTTACGCCACTTATGGCATAAGCAAAAAAGCCTACAAGCAGGCGGTGGGCAGTCTTTACAAGCAAAAACTCATCGATATACTTCCCAACGGGATTAAGTTAAACGAGTAATACTCAACAACGTATTTTGTCCCCCGATATATAATTTCGCATTAATACATCAAAATTAATGCGAAATTTTTTTATATTTGTTTAAGGACGTTTTAACATTCGGCATTTATAAACCTTAATAAAATATACTATGAAAAGATTTGTTTATATGGTTGCGCTTGCACTTATGTGCACTACCAACGTTTATGCCTATCAAGGGGAATTGTCGGTTGCGCAGCAGCCGGCCATTGTAGGCGAACCGATCACGCTCAACTACGAGCCTCTTCCTCAGCAGGAGTGGATGAAATCACAAGACGTGTACTTGTATGTGTGCCTTGAAATGGATGGCAATGGTGAGTGGGTAAAGGAAAAGGCATCTTGGAATCTTTCCAACAAGCCTGAATACAAATGGATAAAGAATAACGATGGCACACTTTCGTATACCTTTAATGATATCAAAACCTACTTTAACCTTACCAACGAGGAATTAGATAGAGTAACCGGTATGTTTGTGATTCTTAAAAACGAAAAGTATCAGACCACAGACAAATATGTGCGCCTAAGCCAGTCTTACTCTGACGAAATGCCCAAATTCGATGGAACAGTACGTTTTTATGTAAAGGTTCCCTATGGTACAAGGCGTGTTTATGTAGCAGGAACCTTCGGCAAAGAAGGCGACCCCTTGTATTGGAAACATGCAGATCCGAGATTGCAATTGCGCAAGGTGGATGCTACACACTTTGAGGGCACAATAACCGGAGTACCCATTAATTTGGAATACCTTTATGTTTGGGGCCCCAGAATTGATCAAACCGAGTTCCGTATGGGGCACCGTCCGTTGGGTGGTAGGACCAGCGTGCACGATATTGTTGAATATTGGGGAGACATGACATTGAGTGTTAACGTACCCAAGGGAACTAAAATAGTGTACGTGTCGGGTTCTTTCAATAATTGGGGCTTTAGCCAAATGATGGATGCCGGAAATAACAATTGGATATACCACGTAGCTCCCACAACCTTAGGAGGCAAAGAAGATGTAGAGTATAAATATTACTACAATAATGACCCGTCCGCAGGCGATAAAAAAGGAATAAGAAAGGTTAAGTTTGAGGGCTTCACAACCCAATACGACGATGTAACCTCTTGGCAATAACCTTTACAAGAAAAAGACAAAAGACTAATGCTCCGCTGCCTTTAAGGTGGCGGAGCATTAGTCTTTTTATCGACCTCATGTTCTATTTTCCAATATAACCCTCTATTTAGGGATATTTGCAACAATTCTTACGA
>CAYQCM010000095.1:0-4284 GCA_964416045.1 uncultured Eubacteriales bacterium
TTTTTCATTATAATTTTTTACGCTAATGTAACTGTTACTTCATTTGTAGTCTCTGATGCAGTAGCATAGGTTAGCAGAAACCTTCCTGCCTTTGCGTCGTTCATTATGCCTTCTAGTCCATGTCCTGCTTCCATACGTATTTTTCTTTCATTTAGTGCTGATAAAATAAGTAGACCATCTTTTTTTCTTTATTACCTATACCCCAGAATCTAAAAAGTTCATTAGCAAATGTTTCTGTTGTTTCATTTCCTATCGATTCTACTGTTGTTATTACCAGTTGAATAGATGTTTTATTGTTAAGGGGTTTACTTTGTAAGTAAATGTAATCTTTAGTTTCTTGATCAAGTATATTAGCAAAATCTTTTATATAAAACTTGCTGGTATGTTGAGGTTTATCTGCGTATGTTATAAATACAAAGGGTATATATATATAAGGACCTATATTTTTTTGTCATATGTTATTTCCTTATTATCTTTAATATTTAATTTAAGATTTTGTTAAATTAGAATCTTCCAGATGCTCCACCACCGCTAGCGCTTCCTCCGCCACCGGAAAAGCCGCCCCCGAAGCTACCGCCTCCAAAGCCACCACCGGAAAAGCCACCACCTCTGCCTATAAACATATTTCCTGGGAATGAAAATTTTATAGTAATAAGTATGGCTATTATTATGATTATAGAAATTATATATGAGTAAGTATCGTTGCTTTTTTCTCGGAATGACTCAGAAACATTTTCAGGAACTTCCATATCGTATTCTTTATAGATTTCAGAAAGAATAGCTGAATAAAGTTGCCTTATTCCTTCATCCCAATTATTTTCTTTAAAGTATGGTGTAGCGTATATATCTCGAAAACGTCCTGCTTTAGCATCATTTATGGCTCCTTCTAAACCATCTCCCACTTCGATTCTCATAACTCTTTCTTCAGGAGCTATTAATATAAGTAAACCATTATTTTTATCTTTGCTTCCTATTTTCCAGCTTCTAAAAAGATCTAGAGAAAATGATTCTAGTTCTTGTCCTTCAAGTGATTGTACTGTAGTTACTACTACCTGTGCTGTAGTTTTTTCATCAAGAGTTTTGCTGCTGGAGAATATATAATTTTTTACGTCTTCACTTAAAATATTTGCAAAATCATTTACATAAAATTTTTCCGTATGGTTTGGAAGAGCAAATAGTGTAAATCCTGAAAGAAAAAATATTGCTAAGTAAATGCAGACAAATCTGCACTTTTTAATCATGATATTTTACCACTCCTTAGCTAAAGCTTACTTGAGGAACCGTTTTGCTCCCTTCATCAGCTTGAAAATATTCAGCCGGACCAAATCCAAAAATACTTGCAAAGACCATGGTCGGGAAGGTTTTGATTTTTTGGTTGTATATTTTTACTGATTCATTATAGTCTTTTCTTGCAACGGTTATTCTATTTTCAGTTCCTGAAAGTTCGTCCATAAGACTTGTGAATTGAGAATCCGCTTTTAAATTCGGATAATTTTCGACCACCATTAAAAGTCTGCTTATAGCGCTTGTAAGTTGTGAATCTGCCTGAGCTTTTTCTTCCATAGTTGTAGCTCCGGTAAGTTTTGCTCGTGACTCCGTTAAATTATTCATTATTTCAGATTCGTGTGAGGCATAACCTTTTACAGTATTTACTAAATTAGGAATAAGGTCTGCTCTTCTTTGGAGCTGAGTACTTATATTTGAGCTTTGGTTGTTAACTGATTCACGGTATCCAACAAGTGAGTTATAGCTTCCAGCCCCCCATAGTATAAATAATAAAAATATAGATAAAACAGCAATTAATATAATATTTCCTGTTGACATTTTCTTTTTCATGTTGGTATTCTACCTTTCTAAATTTAAATATTGATAAGTTCCCACACTATTTTATTACATAATATAAACTTATGCAAGATATTATCTTCTAATATAAAGCATAAGTTTTTTAAAAAACAACAATTATATTCTATTTATTAGTTATAGGTTGAGCGTAATTTTTTCCGTATGCTTTGGCATCTTTATCATCTTTACGAGTAAATTCAGAACGAAGAGATATTAAGTATTGAGATAATTTATTAAGGTGATTAGTGTTTTTTTGCAAAATTTTTTGCATATCGCTAATATTAGAGGCAGCAGCAATAGCCGCATTTAGTTCCCCGGTATGTTCTGCTGTTTGTTGAACTGCTTGCTGAGCGATAATTCTTGTTCTCTTAATTTCGTCTGGATTTTTGGATTTTTTTGTTGCTGTAAAATCTTTATGTTTTTGGATAACATCTTCTAATGATTTTGTTACACTATTTATTTCAGTCTTTAAGTCAGTAAAATCAAATTGTTCACATGCTGAAACTTCTGAATCAATATTTGTTTTTAATTGTTCTAGGTTTTTTTCAAAGTTTCCTTCGGTATTAAGAAGTTTTGATGCCCAATGAAGAATCCCAGTTTTTGCATTTTCTTTTGCTTGTGTAGCCATAAAAATTCCACCTTTCATATTTATGTTTAACGACTATTATTTATATAACAAAAAAAGTCAATACATTTAAAAGATTTTATTCATAAATTATTTTGCATATTCTAAATAAAAGGTTCCGATAATAAATGGTAAACACTATTTTATGGAGGGAATTTTATGGCACATAAAATTGGAAAATATACAATAAAAATGGATAATAAACCTTCAGTACAAGGTTTTGCGGCAATATGTGGGAAAAAAGAATCAGAAGGGCCTCTTGGAAAATATTTTGATAAAACTTTTGAAGATACTTCTTTAGGAGAATCCTCATGGGAAAAGTCGGAGAGTAGGCTTCAATCTGAGGCGGTAAACACTGCATTGGACAAAGCAAAAACAGCAGCTTCTGAAGTAGACTATATATTTGCCGGTGATTTATTGAATCAATGTATATCATCAACTTTTGGACTTAGAAATTTGGGCATACCTTTTTTAGGACAATATGGAGCATGTTCAACTATGGCTCAGACAATTATAATGTCGTCAATTATGGTTGACAGTGGAATAGCTAAAAAATGTATGGCAGTGACGTCATCACATTTTTGTTCAGCTGAAAGACAATTTAGGTTTCCCCTTGAGTACGGAGGGCAACGTACGCCTACAGCACAATGGACGGTCACAGGGTCAGGCGCAGTGTTAATAGCGGAAAAATCTAATAATACCTACATTGAACATGCTACAGTAGGAAAAATAATGGACCTGGGAGTAAAAGATCAAAATAATATGGGTGCAGCAATGGCTCCTGCGGCAGCGGAAACTCTTAAAAACTTTTTGATAGATACAGATACGAAACCAGACGATTATGATTTGATTTTAACAGGAGATCTTGGGGAAGTTGGGAGTAAACTTATAAAGCAGCTTCTTGAGAAGGATAACATTAATTTAGGAGAAAATTATAATGACTGTGGCTTAATGATATATTATAAGGAGAAGCAAGACGTACATTCAGGAGGATCAGGTTGTGGGTGTTCGGGGTCTGTGCTTTGTTCTTTAATTTTGCAGCAGCTTAGAAAAAAAGAGCTTAATAATGTGTTATTTATGGCAACCGGAGCATTAATGTCTCCCACATCCGCCCAACAGGGTGAAACTATACCAGGAATTGCGCATCTTGTTCACTTTAAAAATGACTAATTTTACTAGTTATAAGGCATAAATTGTCACTCATAAATAAGTATGAATTTCACACACTAATAATCGGGATAATCTACTAAATAGTAGTTATTCCAAACTAGATTCTAGTTTTAAGAGGAAAAAACAAAAAATAAATTTATATTAGAAGAGGATGTGAAGTAAAATGTCAAACAATAATAAACCTTCAATACCAGAAGCAAGAGAAGCTCTTAATAAGTTCAAAATGGAAGCTGCTAATGAAGTAGGAGTAAACTTAAAACAAGGTTATAACGGACACTTAACAGCTAAAGAAGCCGGTTCTGTTGGCGGACAGATGGTTAAGAAAATGATTCAGCAATACGAAGAAAGCATGAAGTAAGATAAGTCTTATTTATAGCTTTTAAAAGTTGATGCTACAGCATGCTGATAATTTACCAACATTTAGGTATAGAATTATTTTGCTGTAGCTATTGTTTATTTTATTATCTAAAAAGTAAGGAAGTTTAATTAGAAAATAAGAAGTTATAATTTTTATTTTATCTTTTTTGTTCTATTATATTCTTTCCAGCTTATTGTGTATTGACCTATTCCATAAACCATTGTGAAGCCTGAATATATTATTGAACCAATTAGGGAAGGTATTAAAAAAATAAAATATAATCCTTATC
>CAYQCM010000096.1:0-4239 GCA_964416045.1 uncultured Eubacteriales bacterium
TTACTAAATGATATGATAAATTATGTAATAGGGCTAATTTTCTATTAGTAATCTTCTCGTAAACTTTAGCTAATTTAATCCTTTGTTTTTCATAATTATTAGATGGTCTATAGTGACCGTCTTCAGTTTTATAACACTTATACCTCTTCTTAGATAACCTCTTATGCTCTCTTCTTAGCTTCTTTTCATATACTATTAACTCATTCAGAAGATTGAATGTATTACCATTAGACATAGTAATGAATCTCTTTAAGCCTAAATCTAATCCTATGGATTTATTAGTCTTAGGTAATTTATCTACATTAACTTTAGAACAAGTTAATGATACATAATATTTACCTGTTCTAGATATACTAACTGTAGCACTCATTATATGGTAATCCTTAATGGATTCATGTATATCATTCATTACTATTTTAACTTTTCCTAATTTGCCTATCTTGATATGAGATTGATCTAATACTCTGACCCTACCAGACGATGTAGTCATGGTATAAGACCTTTTGGACTTCTTTTTCTTAGTTTTAGGGAAACCTACTTTGATCTTCTTACCATTCTTCTTTAATTTAACTCTTTGATAGAATTTCTTATATGCATCATCTAAATGAATAATGGCATACGTTAAAGCGTGAGAATCGGCATCATTTAACCACTTAAACTCTTCTAATTTCTTTAATTGAGTTAATTGTTTCATTAAATCAAACTTACCACTATATTTACCATTCTTTTCATATTCTTCATTTCTTTGCTTTAAGAAATAATTATATACGAATCTAGAATGACCTATATTAATGGCTATTAACTTCTTTTGATCTTCATTAGGATATATTCTAAATTTAAATCCTTTAATAATTTCCATATTGCTATCATTTCACCTCACTTTCTATTTACGCTAAAAAATAGTAATGCTTTACACTATACATAAAGACGTGTCATATATTATGACACGTCTTTATATATTGGATACAATAAATATATCCCCATTATGTTTCAATTCACGTACCAGTTTAAAGCACGATAATTATTAGGATCAGATCAACTTTTCTTCTTAACAGGAGCTGATCCATAACTTTCCACTATATAGCCAAGCTTCCTTAATGAAGATCTGACTACTGATTGAGAAAGACCAAGATCCTTACAAATCTCATTAATATTGGAGTCTGGATTCTCTTTAATATAATGCTCTACAATATGAACAGATGAAAAAGGAACTTCATCATCAAGAAGTCCTTTAGCCTCAAGTTCCTTTAACCATCTATTAAAGGTTTGACTACTAATATTAACTATCTTACGCACCTCTTCAAAAGGAAGTCCTAACTTTATATATTCAACTATTTTAAGTTTGAATTCATCAGAGAAATCTTCTAATTGTGATTTCATCTTCTTCCTATACCATTTTCCATGTCTATTATCATCCTTATAATAGCCAATCTCTCTTAAAGCAGTATTGGCTGTTCCTTTACTGCAATCAAAATAATCGGCTATTTCTTCAACAGTAGAAAATGGACATTCGATAACATATTCCTCAAGGAGTATTAAATTAATCTTTCGTTTCTGCCTTTTGAAGTATGTCATCTTAGTATTATCAGAAAGACGTTTCCATAGCGATAAAGTAGATATATTGATTCCGAATTTCTCAATAGTCTCCTTTATCGAATGACCTTCTGCCACATAATCCATCACAGCCTCTTTAAACCTATCACTGTAATGCATTTTTCCACGAGTCCGTCCCATTATTACAACTCCTTTTTAAATATAATAACTCTTATTTTAGCTTTACTTTAGATTTAAATTAATTGATCTTCTCTTTAACTAATCGTCATCTACCCATTCAATATCATCAAGGTAATCATATATATCAGGATAGTCTTTCTTCTCTAAACATTCAAAGTCAACTTCAAAATTCACTCCTTCTTCTCCTACTACAAGACAATATTTATCATCATCATTGGAGAAATAGGCTTCTTTTAACTTATTAATAGCCTCCATAGAATCTGAAGCTTTTACTTTAAAGGCTTTAGAAAGATATTCCTGAACTTCAACAACAAATATCTGTTCTTCATTTGATGGATTATTATTCATGGCAACTCTTCTACCTCATCTTCTGGGCAAGCATCGAATTCAAGAGAATACAAATCACCCATATCGACGAATCCTTCATTATATTCTCTCTCTGCTAATTCACAGGCTTCGTTTTCATCAATAGCTTCAACTGTGACATATCCTTTATTTACTTCAGTTACTTCCACTACAAATTTTTTCTTTTCCATTATCCTTATTCTTCTCCTTCCGTCATATCGTCAAGGAACTTATCTACTATAAAAATATCAGTATCATTCTCATTGTAGTAATAACTAGTCCTTTCCAGATTACTAACCTTAATTCGATACATTTCTTCCCTTATAAGCTCTCTTACTTGAGCCATAGCTTCCTCTTTGCTTTTCGCCTTAATCATAAACGACTTCTCAAGGACAATACGAGCATCAATTTCATAGTATGATTTCTTCTTATCATCCTTTACTACTTCCTTACTAATAACTTCTTCCATTTAAAACAACTCCTTCAATATATGGGATTTAAACCTCAAGACAATAATATATATTTGAACTATAAGATGGAAAGATATATTGAACTGTACAAAACCGTATTTATAGGGATTAAAGGAAGATATTATTATAGTGGAAAGAGAATATATAGTTTTGATTGGGAGCTATATAAGTCTTAATGGGAACTGGTTAGATTCCAGTGATTCACCCATAGGAAGGAAGTGTTAATATGGGTATAATAACTGTTTTAGGCAAGCAGTTAACTTACAAAGAGCACAAGTTTGTTCTTTGTAAGGGCCGTCATTCTCATCCCGAGACTGACGGTTTGGAAGCGATCTTCGATAACGAGATCGATCCAATGGACTTCGATAGTATGCTACGTGCTGCCGAACGTCTATTTGCCAAAAAATTCGCTGGCAGAGAGGAAGATCTAGTTCGGATCATCCTTTACGTCACGGGTTTAACGGCTGCAGCAATGAGTGTGGTCTCAGCTTGCATCTTGAATGGCTATCAGCTTATTCTGATGCACTACGATCGCGCTCAAGACAAGTATGTATCTCAACAGATGCCTACTTGTAATTTACAGAATTACGTTTAAGTAGTTCTGTATATGAGCTGCAAAAGAAATAGCTTCCCAATCAGGCTATTTTTTTATGATCCTTTACCGATAATATCAACACCCGTATATTTGACTCCTTTAAATAGATATTATTATCGTGAATAGAATAACATAGTTCTATTCAAAATATTAAAGGAGTTGTTGTTAAATGTTGAATCTCTATTTTCCGGCGATAGTATATTTGTATATAGGCACCCTGAGTATTTTATCGGCAATCCTATCTATCCAATTTATATTCTTTCTTCTCAAAAGGATAATTGGAATATACAGACAAGATAAGGGATCTTTTAAGGATCCTCTATATCGGAAGTATTTTATGTTGAAGAGTAGTTGGGCGTATGAAGCCGAAAAAGAGCTTATCTACAAGCTCTATAATGAGGCTTTTATGTTAAACTATTTTGGGAGAAGTACAGTTATGGAAAAGAAGTCCGAAGAAAGTCTAATCGACGAATTGGATAAAATAATAAACAATTAGTTTATCCAATAATCATACCATAATAGGGATTCATTATGATCCCTATTATGGTGTTTTATTTTTTTCAGTGTATATTAAATGCTTTTAATCAATCAACTAAATATTACTACATTAGAATTAGCGTCCCTGATCAAATCATACTCACTATTGCTATAATCGAAGTAATTAATACGTACCCTTTCAATGGCATCATTCTTATTATCAGCTTCAATAAAAACATTCTTGTTTGAATTGCTTTGTTGAATATTGACTTGATATTGACACATAATTATCTTTTTAACCATCCTATCTTTAAGAATAGAGTGATGTTACTACTTCATTATCATTTTTAATGTTCTTGATTTCAAATAGTTAAAAGAAGAAAGCATTTTATAATCCTTATACCCTTGATGTTAATCTCAAAGGGTATAAGGATTTTTTTTTTACTTAACTATTAATTACTACTACTATTCCCGTCTTCATTATAACCATCGCCAAGAGTTTCAGCGTCTTGTAGGCTATAATCATAGTAGACTTTACGAATAGCGTATTTCTCCATTGCTTCAACAGCGAGTTCATTGACTTCTGTACCAACGTGCCAGTTACCTTTAAACTCGATG
>CAYQCM010000097.1:0-4131 GCA_964416045.1 uncultured Eubacteriales bacterium
TAAAATAGCTCCTGAACATATTTCATAAAATCTCATTAGAAGATTTACCATCGTTGTCTTTCCGGCTCCTGTTGGCCCTACTATTGCTATTTTTTGTCCTGGTTTTGCGTACATTGAAAAATCCTTAACTATAATCTTATTTTCATTATATCCAAACCTTACATTTCTGAACTCTACTGCTCCTTTTACATCACTTAAAATTAATTTTTTATTATCTTCATTTTCAAGTTCTTGTTGACCGAGAAAATTAAATACTCTTTCACTTGCTGCGGCTGTGGATTGTAAAATTGTAGCTGCTTGAGCAAATTGAGAAAGCGGTTGGGTAAACAATCTTATATAAATCATAAACGCTACAATTACTCCAAAAGTAATAGAACCCTTCGTAGCTAAAAATGCACCTACAATACATACCACTACATACCCAAAGTTACTGATGAAAGACATTATAGGCATCATAATTCCGGATAAAAATTGAGATTTCCATGCACTATCATAAAGGTTTTCATTAATTTTATTAAAAGTATTTTTTTCAATTTTTTCTCCATTATAAACCTTGACTATATCATGGGAAGAATATATCTCTTCAATATGACCGTTGATCATTCCTAGAGATTGCTGCTGATAATTAAAATATTTTTGTGACTTGACTATTATTGACATCATTATTGAAAATCCAAAGGCAGTAGACAAAATTGCAGCTATTGTTAACGTAAAATTTATTGTAAACATCATAATCAAACATCCTAGGAACGTAGTAGACGCCGTTATCAAAGATCCTATACTTTGATTTAATGTTTGGCTTATCGTATCGATATCATTTGTAACACAGCTTAATATATTTCCATGATTTGTAGTATCGAAATAATTAAGTGGGAGAATATTTATTTTTTTAGAAATACTATCTCTTAAATTTTTAGATACTTTTTGAGTTACTGTTGCCATTATAAATCCCTGAACATAATTAAATACAAATCCTATGGCATAAAATGATGCAAGCATTATTCCTATTTTTTCTATTTGAATTATGTCCATATCTTTATAAAGTCCCTCTGCCATTAAATCGGACATTTTGCTTAGTTGTTTAGGTCCGATAATAGATAAAACAGTACCTACAATTGACAATAAAAGAGCGGTAATAATGGCAGATAAATAAGGTCTGCAATATAAAATTAACTTCTTCCACGTTTTTAAAAACTCTTTTGGCTTTTGCATAGTATTAATACTATTCATTCCGCCAGGTCCACCCATACCAAATCTAGCCATTAGCTAACTCCTCCTTTGACAATTGAGAATAAGCTATTTCTCTATATACTTCACATGTCCTCATAAGCTCCTCATGCTTACCTATCCCTACAATTTTCCCTTCATCCAATACTATTATTTTGTCTGCATCTTTTATTGTGCCTATTCTTTGAGCAACTATAAGTTTAGTACAATCTTTTATTTCTTCTTTTAAAAGTCCGCGAACTGTCCTTTCCGTTTTATAATCTAACGCTGAAAAACAGTCGTCAAATATGAATATTTCCGGCTTCTTATTTATTGCTCTTGCTATAGAAATACGCTGTTTTTGCCCTCCTGATATATTCGTACCTCCCTGGGAAATAATCGAATCGTATTTCTTATCCATATTTTCTATAAACTCCCTGCACTGAGCAATTTCAGAAGATTTTTTTATATCTTCCTGACTACGAGTATTTTTCGGAGAATTTCCATAAGAAATATTAAAGTTAACGCTGCCATTAAACAACACGGCCTTTTGCGATACATATCCTAAAATATTATTAAGTTCTTCAATACGATAGTCTTTAACATTTACTCCGTCTACGATTACTTCCCCATCAGTAACATCATAAAATCTGGGAATCAAATTTATTAGAGTACTTTTTCCACTTCCCGTAGAACCTATAAAAGCAACGGTTTCTCCCTCACTAATTTTAAAATCAATATTTTTAAGTATATATTCCTCTGCACCAGGATATTTAAAATTAACATTTTTAAATTCTATAGTACCTCTTTTATTTTTCTGAGGTTTTAATACATTTCCATCTAAAATACTTAATTCTTTATCTAAAACTTCATTAATACGTTTCGCAGAAACAGTAGCCCTTGGATACATAATAAATATAATAGTAAGCATTACAAATGCCATCACAACTTGCACAGCATACGAAGAAAATACTACTGTATCGCTAAAAAGATCAAGCTTTTTTTGAAAACCCGCAAAATTTATAAGATAAGCTCCTACCCAATAAATAGCAAGACTTAACCCTGACATAATTAACGTCATACCGGGATGCATAATTGCCATTATTCTATTTGTATATAAGTTTGTATTTGTAAGGTCATTGTTAGCCTTATCAAATTTTTCTTCCTGATATCTTTCTGCATTATACGCTCTTACAACTCTTACACCTGTGAGATTTTCTCTTGTAACCAAATTTATTTTATCTGTTTGTTTTTGTATTATCTTAAATTTAGGAACTGCAAATATTATTACTACTGAAATCATTGTTAGCAAAACAAGTACTGCAATTGCTGTAGTTATAGTTAATTGTAAGTTTTCCCCGTATATTTTTAGTATTGCCCATACTGCCAGTATAGGAGCTTTTATCATTACTTGAAGTCCCATTGCTATGATTGTTTGTATTTGTGCAACATCGTTTGTAGAACGTGTTATTAAACTCGATATTGAAAAACTATTAATTTCTTTCATAGAAAAAGATAGTGTTTTTTCAAAAAGCATTTTTCTAATCCTTTTTGAAAAAGAAGCTGCTAACTTTGCTGCTAAATATCCTACCGAAATCGATAATAATAAACTACCAAAAGCACAAAGCAACATCATTTTTCCTGAAAACCATATTTCAGAAATAGGGCTTCCCTCTGTTTGAATAAGCTTTGTAATCTCAGACATATAATCCGGAAGCTTTAGATCCAACCATACCTGTAATATTATACATAAAGTCCCAAAAAATATTAAGCACCATTCTTTTATGTTTAAAAATCTAAAAAGTTTTATCATACTTTACCACTCATCTCACATATCTTATATTCACTGTTTTTAAGTAATTATAATAGTTTTTTGAATAAAAATCAATATTTTTCTATTAAAATTATATACAAAATAGTTTTTGTTGGATTAAATAGAACTAAAAAATAAAAATTCTGATTTTAAAAATTTTATGCCCGTAATCAGAATTTTTTATTTACATATATTCACTCTATAAATTATAAACTTTTCGAATTCTTATATATTTTCTTTTTCTAAATATTCGGGATAACTTAATAACTCTAACCGATGATCTTTAAGAAATGGAAACATAGCTGGATGTACAAAATTATATTTATTAAACTTAAAACCTAATTTTTTATAAAAATTCCATCTTTTTTCTGAAATATCATCATTTATAGTATCTATAAGGGCGATTACCTTATTATCCTTAATAAATTCTTCTAATATTCTTTTTCCAAAACCTTTAGATCTTAAGCGAAAACGAATAGCAAAATTCTCTATATAATAATTTTGTATTATCCAATAAAATAATATACTAATTAATATATCTGTACTATCAAATACTCCTAAACAATAGAAATTTTCTTTTTCCATTGATAAAAAATGTTGAGGATAGTCATACCTTTATAATTAGGAAAAGAGTTTTCGTATAGAATCCATACTTTTTTCCAACCTTATTCCTTACCATTTTTATATCTAATAAAAAAATATTTACACTTTCCCATATAAAAAACTACCTTATATCTTAAAATTATACGTTATGGTTTGATTTTTCAACTTTGTCACTATCAAAAAATAAGGAAATACATATAAGCGAACAAATAGCAATTAGAATATATACTATTTTACTAAATATAGAATCTTGTCCACCAAAAATCCAAGCAACAAGGTCTAAATTAAAAAGACCCACTAAACCCCAATTTATTCCTCCTATTATTGATAAAGCTAAAGCTATTTTATTTACTATCATTATAATTCACCCACTTTTAATAAATTAAAATATTATTCTTACTTATTATTTCAAAATAAAAACATATATATACAAGTTTATTTTGTTAATTTTATTCCCTATAAATGTAAAAAATAGTATATTATAATTTAAAATCACAATATACTCACTT
>CAYQCM010000098.1:0-4041 GCA_964416045.1 uncultured Eubacteriales bacterium
TCAGATTTAATAAATATTTTGTTAAATTTTAAATTAGTACATATAAATTAATCAAAAGTTTTTTTATTTAAACAATCTAATTTGGAAGTTAAAATATAAATCTAAAATTAAAAGGCTTGTTATCCCACACACTTTAATAACTTCATTTGAATATTCTATTATAATATTAGAATTTATCAAATTATTGTATAGTATTTTCCAAATATTCTTCTAATTGTTTATCTTCTTTTTTTCTTTTTTTATCTCTTAAAACCAATATTGTGGTAACTAAAGATAAAATAGTTACTATTGCTGTAGTAATTCCAACAATAAAAGCTATTCCGTACCTACCGCTGGTTTCATTATTTCTCATAAAACAACTACCCCTTTACAATGAAAAATTATAATTAAGTTTCATGCTAACATATATTAGCGCTGAAATCAACTTCCAACTAATATATATTAGCACAATATAAATAATATTTTATACTTCTTTACCAAAATATATACTATACCAAACTATGAAAGTATAGATTGTCCATATTTTTCTACTGTTGTCCCGTTTTCCCTTATAATGATCTTCTAAGAATTTTAATATCTCGTCAGTATTAAAAAACTTCTGCGATACCTTGCTACAAAATGTTTCCTTTACAATTTCATAATATTTTTTATCCCTTAGCCATACTCTCGTGGGAACAGGAAATCCCAGTTTTTCTTTTTTCGCAGTGTCTTTAGGGAGCTTTTTTGATGCCGCAACTCTAAGTGCATACTTAGTGTTTTTTTTATTTACTTTTAACCAGGCAGGAAGTTTTGACGCTACATTAAATACTTCCTTATCTAAAAACGGTACTCGAAGCTCTAAAGAATTTGCCATACTCATTCTGTCAGCCTTTAATAAAATATCTCCTACCATCCATAAATTTATGTCTAAATACTGCATCTTTGTTACATCGTCATAATCTTTAGTTTCCTTATAAAAATCAGAGCATAAATCCTGAGGCCTAGTTGCAATAGACGAATCCTTTAATATTTTTTGCTTATCCTCAAGGGAAAACATGAATGCGTTACCTATATATTTATTTTCTGTAGTATGTTCCCCTCTTATAATATAACTTCTACCTCTAAAATAAAAGGGTATCTTTTTTACAAACTTTGATAAAAAAGTTCTTAAACCCTGAGGAATAATTTTTTGGTACATCCTAAACACTTGGGGTTCATTATAAACAGTATATCCTCCGAAAAGTTCATCCGCACCTTCCCCAGAAAGTACAACTTTAACATGTTTACTAGCTAACTCACATACCAAATATAATGCAACACAAGACGGGTCAGCTAAAGGTTGGTCCATATGATACTGTACTTTTTTGAAGGTATCCCAAAATTCTTCAGATGTTATTAACTTATAATGATGATCAAGCCCGACCTTCTTAGATAACTTTTTTGCCCATGATGCTTCATTATATTTTTCTCCAAATTCAAATCCTACCGTAAATGCTTTTTGTCCTGGAAAATATGATGATACATAACTTGAATCTATACCGCTGGATAAAAAACAACCCACTTCTACGTCACTAATTCTATGAGTTTCAACAGAATCCTTAAATACATCCTCTATTGATTTTACAGCTTCATCTAATTTTAAGTTATTGTCAATATTAAAGCTGGGTTTAAAATATCTTTTAATATCTATTTCTCCGTCTTTTACCGTCATATAGTGGCCAGGAAGTAAACAATATACTCCTTCAAAAAAAGTCTCGGGGGGCACTGAATATTGGAATGACAAATATCTATCCAAAGTCTTTTTATTAAGAACTTTCTTAAACTCCGGAAAAGCCAGTATACTTTTTATTTCTGACGCATATATAAAATTATCTTCATGCTTTGCGTAGTGAAGAGGCTTAATACCAAAGAAATCCCTAGCCAAAAAAAGTGATTTCTTATCTCTATCCCAAATAGCAAATGCAAACATTCCTCTTAGTTTGTTTAAAATTCCTGATCCCCACTCTTCAAATCCGTGAAGAATTACTTCTGAATCAGATTCTGTATAAAATTTATGTCCTTTTTTTATTAGGTCTTCTTTTATATCTTTATAGTTATATATTTCTCCATTAAAATTTAATACTAATGTATTTGTTTCATTATATATAGGTTGACTCCCGCCGTCTAAATCTATAATGCTCAGTCTTCTAAATCCCATAGAAATATCTTTATCTGCAAAATATCCTGCACTGTCAGGACCTCTATGAGTGATTAAATCAGCCATAGTTTCAATTACTTTTACTTTATCGCTAACTTCGCCTGTGAAGCCACAAAGTCCACACATATTTTTACATCCTCCTATATAATTAAGCATGTCCTACAGATTATATCATCGAATGTATTCGCTTACAATAAAGTAATTATCAAATTTTAATGTTTATTTTAAAATTAAAATTTTAGTCAGAAATATCCACGTCATTTACCCATAGTTTTTTGGTAACAATGTACATTCTTCATCCGCCGCATATTCGTTACGCGTTTCATAATATTTATTCATTATAATTACAGCAGGTACATTGAAATACTGTTCAAATTCTTTCCAGGAACATCCAATGGATAAAACCTTACGATGTAAATCATCAACCTCTCTCTGTTCCCATACTTTAAGTAGTCCTGGCTCCAAATATTTATAATACCTTTCTTTACATTCACTTGGAGTATGTTCCCCGCCAAATGCTTTCTTAGATATAATAAGCCAATTTTATCCCACTTCAGACATCCAACTTAATAATGCTGAATCTTCATTGATGCTCCATAGCTTTTCACCATGCACCAATCCACTACTGAAAACCGATATTGAACACACTAAAATTCCTAAAAATTTTGATACATTTTTTTTCATAAATATAACATTCCACTCTTGGTCAATTTAAATTAACTTTATATTTTTATTAATATCCTAATATTAAAAAAGACTATTTTCAATATATATTTAAATATTTATCTATATACATAATTTTTTTTGATTTAAAATAAAATTTTGATGATAATAATACATTGAAATATCTCTCATTAGGGCGTAATATTATTTATGAAATTTATTTTTAGAGGTAAAAATTATGACAAACAAAATTATATATATGGATAACGCAGCTACTACAGCTGTTTCCGACGAAGTTATAGAATCTATGCTTCCATTTTTTAAAGATCAATATGGAAATCCTTCTAGTATGTACAGCATCGGAAGAGAAGCAAAAAAAGCCATAGAAGACTCTAGAGAAATCGTGGCTAACTGCATAAATGCTTCGGCAAAAGAAATATATTTTACTTCCGGGGGTAGTGAATCCGACAACTGGGCTATTAAAGGTATAGCTTATGCAGGTCTTAAAAAAGGAAAAAATCATATAATATCGTCTAAAATAGAACACCATGCAGTACTTCATGCTCTTGAAAAACTATCGAGATCAGGTTTTGAAGTAACATTTCTAGACGTTAATGAAAAAGGTCTAATAAACCCTAAGGACGTTGAAAACGCAATAAAACCCAAAACGTCTTTAGTAACCATAATTTATGCTAACAACGAAATAGGTACTATCCAGCCAATAAAAGAAATAGGTAAAATTTGCAGAGAAAAAAAAGTGCTGTTTCACACAGACGCTGTTCAAGCTGTCGGGAACGTCCATATAGACGTTCAGGATCAAAATATAGATCTCTTATCTTTATCTGCGCATAAATTCCATGGTCCAAAAGGGATCGGTGCCTTATACGTAAAAAAAGGTATAACGATGCAAAACTTAATTGACGGAGGCGCACAAGAAAAAGGTTTAAGGGCCGGGACAGAAAATATACCGGGCATAGTGGGCTTATCAACCGCAATGCGAATCGCTTGTTCGTCCATTGACGAAAGAAATGAAAATTTATCCAGGCTTAGAGATAAAATTATATCTAATCTTTTAGAAATAGAGTCATCCAGACTCAATGGAGATCTAGAAAAAAGGCTCCCCGGAAACGTAAATATGTGCTTTGAGGGCATTGAGGGAGAATCTCTCCTCCTTATGCTAGACGCTAAAGGTATTTGCGCAT
>CAYQCM010000099.1:0-4032 GCA_964416045.1 uncultured Eubacteriales bacterium
CTAAATATCATGAAAAAGAAGCAGAAATAGTAGCGCAAGCAGGAAAAAAAGGGGCCATAACCATAGCTACAAACATGGCCGGACGCGGAACAGATATAATGCTCGGCGGTAACGCTGAATTTATGGTGAAAACAGAACTTAGAGAATTAGGATTCAGCGATGAAGCTATTACTGAATCTAATAGCTATTCGGAAACCACTGATGAAGAAATAATGGAAGCTCGCAGAAAATATATAGAACTTTATAATAGACACAAAAATAATATTAAAGAAATGTCTGAAGAAGTTAAAGATCTGGGCGGATTATACATAATCGGCACAGAACGTCACGAATCAAGACGTATTGATAATCAGTTAAGAGGTCGTTCAGGACGTCAGGGAGACCCCGGACAAACAAGATTTTTCTTATCGCTTGATGATGATCTTATGAGATTATTTGGCGGTGAAAGACTTAAAAAAATGATGTCGAGATTAAACGTGGAAGAAGATATGCCTTTAGAAGCTAAAATGCTTACTAAATCGATAGAATCGGCTCAGAGAAAAATAGAAGGCAGAAATTTTGCTATACGTAAAAATGTTCTTCAATATGACGATGTTCTTAATCGTCAGCGTGAAATAATATACGGTCAACGCAATCAAGTACTTGATGGTGACGACGTAAAAGAACAAATTGTCTCTATGATTAAGCAATGTGCTGAAAATATAGTGTCAAGATATATAAATAAAGAAGCTAAAAAAGAGGAGTGGAACATAGAAGGCCTCAGAGATTACTATTTAGGTTGGTTATTAACTGAAAATGATCTTAAATACTCTGAAGAGGAATTAAATGATCTTACTTTTGATCAAATACTTGAATTTATAACTCAAAAATGCAATATGCAATATAACAAACAAGAAGAAATACTTGGATATAAATCTATGAGAGAGCTTGAAAGAATGATACTTCTCAAAGTAGTAGACGAACATTGGATGGATCACATAGATGCTATGGAAGAATTAAAAAGAGGTATAAACTTGAGAGCATATGCACAAAGAGATCCAGTTGTTGATTACCGCGTTGAAGGTTTCGATATGTTCGATGAAATGATAGCAACAATACGAGAAGAAACGATAAAAATGCTTCTTTCATTTAAACTAAGTATATTTAAGCACAATCCTACAACAGTCCTACCAGTAGAAAATTCAAAAATTAAAAATATAAAATCAAAATTCCAAGGGAATTCTACTATAGGAGGATAACTATGTTAATCTTTTTAAAAATACGGACTCTAGAACTATAAAATATATTGCTATTGTATTAATACCGCTATTTTGTATAATATGGAAAAAACTAAATATTAAAAGAACTTCCAAAACTGATGTATCCGAAGAAATAAAATATGACTATTATGAAGGAGCTTATATTCCAAAAATAAAACATGATTACTCCATAGGATTATGTTAAAGCACATATATACTCTGCAAATAAAAAAGATGAACCTGCTAGAGATAATAAATGCGGATACTTTCACTGCATTGAAAATTTGGCTCTAAAGAAATAACTAGTTGGTGCTGTGTACGTTCTGATGACAATGATACTGCAATATGTCCTTACTGTGGTATAGATTCTATAATATCAGAAAGCTCCAATTTTTCAATAACAAAAGAATTCTTAGAAAAAATGAACAAATACCGGTTTGGAACTAAACATAGCGTTTATTTTAAAAGTTAAATTAATATTTTATATTGCTAAAACCTCCAAAAAGTTTTATAATACATTTAGTATTAATATTTGGAGGTTTATTATTGTGCCAGAACTTTTGCAAAATTTAGGTCCGTCAGGGCAAATGCTCATTACTGTTTTAATTTATGCAGTAATAATTGGTGGAATGTATTTGGTTTTATTACGTCCACAACAAAAAAAGAAAAAACAAGAAGATGAAATGAGAAAAAGTATAAGAATAGGCGACGAAGTAATTACTATAGGAGGAATTATCGGTAAAATTATAAGCATAAAAGATGATAACGATTCTATAGTTGTAGAAAGCGGAAGTAGTAAAATAAGATTAAAACGCTGGGCTATATCAGGTCTTGTCTCTGATCCTAAAATCAATCCTTCACAAAAATAAGAATAATGTCCATATTTTAGGAATATTATTACCGCAGGGGAGTATTTACTTCCATGCGGATTTTTTATAAAGAGAGGGTAAATAAATTGAATGGTAAAAATAGTTCTTTAAATTTAAAATGTATAAAACCTACCATATTAGGATGCGTAATTGGAATATGTATAAATTTAATATTACTATCTTTGTGCTCTTTTTTATTTTCTAAAAATGGTAATTTTCCACTTACAATTGTTACACCTATTACAATATGTATAATGATTATAGGATCATTCTTTGGTGGATATTTTTGCGCAAAAATATCTAAAAAAGACGGTATGTTATACGGCTTATCAAGCGGATTCATAATTTTTACTATAATATTTTTTTCTGAAATTATATTTATAGGCCAATCTATTTCAACAATTGTACTAGTAAAACTCTTTTCCATATTATTATCAAGTGCAATAGGAGGAATCATAGGAGTAAATAAAGTTAAATAATTATACTTATAATATAAACACTATAAAATATCCAGAAATAATTAATTAAAATATTTTGCTAAAAATATCAAAATAAAAGCATATTAAAAACCAGCTTTTTAAGATACTTTTTAAATAATCTCCTATATTTAATCTGTTTAGCTTCAATTAAACCCCAAAAATTATGAAAAAACCAACCGTTTAACTATAGTTGATTTTTCAAATCTTTTTATTAAATTGAATTTTATCACTTTATTACTTATCATTGGCTTTCTTCAAAAAATATATAATTTAAATATGGAAAAATCGCATTCCAATTATCATTATATCACTTTATTAACTCACATTTACTTCGGCAAACTGGTATTGGCATTTCAATATTTAAATACTTTTGAAGTATTTTAGTAACACTTAAAAACTCCAAATGACCTATAATATTTCGTCGCGGATTTAATATATCTTCTTCTAACCTAAGCTAAATCAAATAAATTGCCTATAGTATGGGTCATTAAATTATCCAATATTTCCAGATTCATATTTTTTATTGAATCATATAGACTTTTTACAAAAATCATCAAATTTCTATCTATATCAGCCCTTTGATTTTGAAGCTCATCAATTTCAAGATCCGTAGATAACACTAATCTTTAAGCCACTTTTTTCTAAATGCATTTACAGTACACAATCTAGTAAATCCTATAAAAAAGTCCCCATAGATATAATAACTATTTTTTTGTAAAATTTCATACGTACATCTTCTAAATATAATATATAATTTAAATAATTTATAAATTATATGTTAAAAAATTTCTTATAATTACTAATATTTTTTGATATACTATTAAAACTCTTTGCCTTCAAAATATTTTATTTTAGATTATTTTAAAATTTAGATACCTTGCTAATTATTTACTTTGTAACTTATCTTACGATCATTTCAAAATTAGTTATAAACTTATGTATTTTATGGTATAATAATGGTTTATGTTTTGGAGGGATTTACTTTGTGCGATATTAATTATATACTTTCACAAATAAATGATTTCTTATTTGGTCATATAATTGTAGGACTACTAATTTTTTGCAGTGTATATTTTTCATTTAGGACAAAATTTGCACAATTAAGATTTTTTCCGGAATCTTTTAGATTACTTAGTGAAAAAGCATCCGGAAATAAAACATCTGCATTCAGCGCTCTTATGATATCAACAGTCTCAAAAGTAGGAACCGGAAACATAGCCGGTATTGCTTAGGCTTTAGTGGTTGGAAGACCTGGTGCAATATTTTGAATGTGGATTATGTTAATATTTTCTTCAGCTTTAGCAATTGTAGGAAACAGTAAATGATGACGGAGTATCATTTAGAGGGGGACCTTCATACTACATACAAAAGGTCCTGAGAAACAGAAATATAGGGATATTATTTTCAATATTATTAATAATAAGTTTCTCTTATGGTTTTAATGCT
>CAYQCM010000100.1:0-3904 GCA_964416045.1 uncultured Eubacteriales bacterium
AATAAAAAATTATTTTACTTTCATCAAAAAAATAATATATATCTACTAATTTCATATCTAATTTATGTTCTAAAATCTTGTCTTTAGATAAATTATATGCCCATTTTTGCTTATTTTTTATCTTGTCTAATTTTTCTATGTCCTTTGCTGAAGCTTTTCTTAGTATAATGTTTTCATCGTTTCTTGAACTATCTTCTTTATTAAAATTTTTTTTAACTAATACAACTTCTCCACATTCAACTCCACCTGGTGTTTTACAAATCACTAAATCTGATGAAACAATACTATCATCTTCAGAAAAAAAATAATATATTTTCCCCACTTGTTTAAATCTTACACCTATTAAACATCCCATAAAGTTTATCTCCAAAATTTCATAAATTATAATTGTTTAGCTCTAATTAGTTTATCTAATATTATATTTGCGCATTTATAAATATTTCCTCCACCCATTGTAATAACCATATCTCCTTTTTTAGCATTACTTAGTATAAATTCGGCTATCTCATCGAAATCATCAATACAAATGCATCCTTGTATTTTTTTTGCTAAATCTTCAGAGTGAATACCATATATATTCGTTTCTCTTACAGGCAAAATCTCAGTCAATATAACTCTATCAGCTATTGAAAGAGACTTTGCAAAATCATCTAAAAACATAAATGTTCTGGAATATGTGTGAGGTTGAAAAATTGCCCAAACTCTATTAAATCCCATATTTTTTGCAACTGTTAAAGTGGATTTTATCTCTGTAGGATGATGAGCAAAATCATCTACAATTAAAATTCCATCCGGATTTCCTAAAATTTCGAATCTTCTATGAACGCCTTTAAACCCTAAAATAGAATTTTTTATCTCCTCAAACTTAACTCCCAAATGCAAACATACAATTATTGCCGCAACAGCATTATATACATTATGTTTTCCCGGTATACTTAAACTTATATTTCCTAATAGTTTACCGTCTGATTCTATGTCAAATGACGCAAAATTATTTTTACCCATTAAAATATTTTTAATTACATAATTATTTTCTTGAGAGAAACCAAACGATATTTTATCTTTATCTACATCTTTTAAAATATCTATAATATCTGAATCATCTCCATTATATATGATTGTATCTTTAGTTTGCAAAGCAAATTTTTTAAAAGATCTTTTCATATTTTCAAAAGTCTTAAAATAATCTAAATGATCAGCTTCTAAATTAAGAATTACAGAGAATTTAGGGTAAAGTTGCAAAAAACTATCCACATATTCACATGCCTCACATATAAATATATCAGAGTCGCCTTCGCAGCTATTTCCATCCAATCTTTTAAGCGTACCGCCAATTATAGAGTTAGGATTTTTATTAGCATCTAATAATATATGAGTAATTATAGAAGTAGTAGTAGTTTTCCCATGTGTGCCGGATACCCCTACAAAATTATCATACTTTTCTGATATCAATCCTAAAATTTCACATCTTTCAATAATAGGTATATCCTTACTTTGCGCCTCAACAATTTCAGGATTAGACATCTTTATAGCAGCAGAATATACCAAAACATCACAGTTTTTTACGTTTTCAGGCCTATGCCCTATCGCTACATCTATGCCTAACTGTCTTACCTTACCGAGCGTATCTGATTCATAAATATCTGATCCGGTAATCTTAAACCCTTTAGATTTAAGAATTTTAGCAATCGGAAACATTCCCGAACCGCCTATACCTATAAAATGAATTATCTTTCCTCTTTCATCTAAAATATTTCTAATCTTATCAATACGCTCCATAAATTAACCTCTCCTTTGAATATTTTTATAGTATTTTTTTCCCCTTTTGGATTTAACATCATGTTTATTACACGTTTTCATATCTACATCACCAGGTATTTTTCCATTACTTATTATTACAAACACTATAAGGGCAATACCTAAAAGTATTAGTCCCCAAGATATTGCTCCTTTTAATATTTTATTACTATTATCTTTGTGTCTTAAGTTTTCTACCTGTCCACTACTATCTAATTCAAGATCTTCAAAGGAAATTTCGGGTAATAAAACTTGTTTAGTGCTTTCTTCTTTATTTTGTATTTCTTGAGATTTTACTTTCTTTTTAGTAGGTTTAGTTCCTTTATTTTTCAAAGTTTTTTCAACACTTGGAGAATCCGATTCCGGATCATCAGGATTTTTTTGCGAGTTTGAAGAAGTTTTATTACTATCAGTCTCACTGTCAATATTTACGCTATCGGGCTTCTTGAAACTACTATCCTGTAAACTACTATTTGCATCTGGAGAATTAATTTCAGCAGCATCTAAATTGTTACCCTGAACAGAATAACAATTTGAAATACCAAACAACAATACCAGCGAAAAACATGAAATCATATTATGTATTATTAATTTTAAAAATTTTATTTTCATAGAGATCTCCAAAATAGAATTAGAATATATATACTAAATAATATTACAATCTTTCAATCATTATAATTAAACTAAAAATTTAATTCAATAAATTGTATTTATTATATCTCATCTATAACTATAAAATCTAAACTATCATCAAATTTTAGTTTTATATTGCTTCCTTTATAGGAACTACCACTATCATTTTTTGATATTCTATATTCCACCATTAAAGATTTTATCTGGTCTGTATATTTATGTATGCATCTTGCTCCTTTATGTCCCTGGCAACATTTTTCCCCTAATAAATCGAAGAAGTTTTCGCAAAGTTCAATATTAATTCCATAGGTTTTAAAATAATATGATATTAAAGTTGATATTTGTGGTAATGCTATTTTTATATACTCTTCTTTTGACAAAGGTCCAAATTCTACAAGTGTCAATCTATTTAACAATGAAAAATCATGATCAACTTGTGTTCTGAATTCAGCAGTTCCTTCAGAAGTACATCCTTTTACAAGACTGCTTCTGCTTTCATTTGAGGTTATTACTACTATAGTATCACGGAAACATAATTTTCTTCCTTCTACAACCACATATCCTCTATCCAGTATTTGACGTAAAAATTCATCTATAGATCCTGTTGGATCATACATTCTCATCTTATCTATTTCTTCTATTAATAGTACTGTTTTCGGATTAGTTGAAATCTGTTGCGCCATTTTGGTAGGATACTGTATTTTTTCTCCCGCTATTCCATATACGGTTTCATTCCCAAAAAATTGTTCAATCGGAGATTTTGCATCTTTGGAGTGATCTATCTTTAACATAGATGGATTTATAACTAAAGGATCAGAAACTCCACATAAGCTTTTAGATATTACGTTTGCGGTTTCTGACTTTCCTACTCCGGAATCTCCGTATAAATATAAAACACATGTACCTTTTGAACTATTTGGAAGCAATCTTCCTTCTAAGAAACTTGAAATCTTTTGCTCAATAATCTTTTTGGCTGTTTCTTGTCCTACAATAATATGTTCAAGGTTATTATGAAGTAACTTTAAAGTACTTTCGGGATCATCAACAAATGTTTTCCTTGAAACATCTGATTTTCTACTTAAATAATTATAAATTCTTCCTCCCAAGTCCCTAATAACATTTATTAACGGAATCGAGACGTTAAGACCCGCTATCAGAAGAGAAACACCATATTTAGTTCCTAATGAACCAGCTATAACGCCGCTTACAACAGCCGCTCCACCCAAATTTTCAATTGTTGTAATACCTATTTCACTCAAAATTTCCCTAATCTCTCTTTCCTTTGGTCCAGGCTCAGCAAACACTGAATTATTAATAAAAAAACCTATACAAAGCCCCACAGATAAAATTTTTAATACCTTTTTATTTAACATTGTGTCGTATCCATCCTTTAACCAATATTTTTATAATTATATTATATCATAATTAAAATTTAAAGCAAATATATAACATAATGTTAATAATAAAAATAGAT
>CAYQCM010000101.1:0-3848 GCA_964416045.1 uncultured Eubacteriales bacterium
CCTAAAGTAAAAGAATACCAAAAAATTTGAACTTGATCAACCATCAAATATTCCAAAAATTTATGACTCCTATCTAAATAATCTCGACAAAATTCCCTTTGAGCTAATATTCTGATTATTTGAATAAATCATAGAAACTATCTCACCATCCAAAACCATTTCACCCGTATCTAAATTAAGTTTAGCAATATGTAAATTATTACCTTTTATACTTAATTCTCCAATATCAGTATATGCTACCACGGAACCTTCATCAAAACTATCGACATTAGATATGCCACTTAGAGTTAATATTTTCCTATTGTCTAATATTAAAGTATGAGGCATTTTATTAGCATTTGCCTGCTGATCCATAAAAATAACAGCCCCTTCATAAAATTTTACCTAAAAAATATGTATGAAAGGGCTGTTCAAAATATTACTAATTAAAACTTACTTCTAGATCTTCATTTGACAATGCCAAATACATATTAGAGGCCTCATTTTTAGAAACATGTTTGTCTAAACTAATAACTTTAACAGTTAAATTATTGCTCCCAAACTGAACACTTATAACATCATTAATAGCGACTTCATAAGATGCTTTAGCTTGTTTACCATTAACCATAACTCTACCAGAATCACATGCTTGATTGGCAACAGTACGTCTTTTTATTATTCTGGAGACTTTTAAGTACTTATCTAATCTCATGATTACCTCTAATAAAAAATTCAAAAATTATTTAGAATTTACAGCATCCTTAAATGCTTTACCCGCTTTAAACGCTGGTGTATTAGATGCAGGAATTTCAATTGGCTTTCCAGATCTAGGATCACGTCCGGAACGTTTTTCACGTCTACGGCACTCAAAGGTTCCAAAACCTATCAATTGAACTTTGTCATCAGCAGCAACTGCTTCAGTTACAGCCTCTACAAAGGCATTCAATGCTTTTTCTGAATCTTTCTTAGTAAGCTGACTTTTGTCCGAAATTTTAGCAATTAAATCTGTCTTATTCATAACAATCCTTTCCGTACTTTCATCTAGTACACACATAATACTTTTTGAATTATTAAGAATATACCTTGGCATATTTAATAATCCGTAGATACATACTACTACACTTTATTTTGAATTTCAAGTATATGTAGAAAATTATTCATAAATCTTTTGCAAAAATCATACAAAAAGCTCTCTGCATCTACGTCTATAAGCCTGGAAATTTCTGAAATCGAGAATAAAAAATCGCCTATTTCCTTACTGTGCTCACTAATCTCACCATTTTTTATAACAGTTTCAAGATACTTAAGTCTGTCCTTAGTCTCAGAAAAAGCCTCATCAATTGAAAACGCACCCCATATCCCTTCTTTAGCTGCTTTACTTTGTATTTTTTTAGCTCGAGCCAATGCAGGTAAAGTTTTTGGTACTTCTTCGGGTGACTCAACAGACCTCTTAACATTAAGGAATCTAACTTTATTATTCATGCTAGATTTACAGTTTTCTTTCAAATCACTTTTTTTAACATTTTTTGAAAAAATATGTGTATGTTTTAAAATAAGTTTTTTACAAATATTGTCCACAACATCATTAAAAGAAAAATTATTGGACTCCTGTTCTATCTGACAATGAAATATTATAAATTTTATAACTTCCGCCAATTTTTCTTTAAAAGTGACCATGTCATTACAGTCAATACACTCCGAAGCATCATGAACACTTTCAATAAAATTTGACCGTAAACTAGGATGAGTCTGTATGCTATCCCAAAGACAACCATCATATGACCGTAAAACTCTAACAATGTTTAACAAATCAGTAATACCATAATTTTCACGATCTAATGACCAAATCAAATAATCATTCTCCTATCTTAATATCCAAAAATAGGATATAATTACATAATATTACATTAATTTGTATTTTTCAAGTAAATAAATAATTTTTTCGCTTTTTGGTAACATTTTTAGATCAGATTTAATAACAATTTTCAAGGCTAAAATAAAAATAATGTAAATTATACACCCAATAATGATAGAAATAACTGTAGATAATTTATAAGATATAAATTTTGAAAGTAAATTATGGGAAAAATATGAAGCTCCGGCACAAAATAGTCCAGCAATCAGAGGTTTTAAAAATATAGACTTTGAATCAAAACGGATTCCGGACTCTCTATGCAAATAATAAAGCGTAGCTACAAACACAAATAAATAGCATACAAGCGTACCAAAACTAGCTCCTTGAATATTTATTCTAGGTATACCAACTAAAATATAATTAAGCACAACTTTTATAATCATACCAATAGTAAGGATTTTTACAGGTAAGTCTGCCCTGCCAACAGCCTGAAGCATACTGCAAATAGGAGTACTTATACATGAAAGTATTACGGCTATTGCAGAAACGGTCATAACATGTGCTCCAATATATATTTCTCCCGGCTGCTTAGATCTCCCGATAGTGTTGTATATTAGATCCATTATAGGATAGGAGAGCACAGACAGTCCAAGACCTGCAGGTATAGAAATTAATGTTGTCATTTTAAGTATTGATTCAACATTCTTTTTAAGATTTTCTTTCACTCCCGTAACCCAAGCTGCCGTAACAGTAGGTAGAGCACTTATTGATATCCCTTGTACTATGGCGGGCAGCACCATAGTTATTGTAGACATATATCCAAACCCACCAAGGAAAAATATATGTGTAGTACCTCTTTCAATAACGTCTTTCGGGATTAGACCATTATAAGCATTAATTAAGATATCAGGAGATGTTTGCATAATATCGTCAATTCTTCTTTGAGTAAGAGTAGCATCCAATACTCCGGCAAAATTCATTACTATAGCCCCTAATGCCACAGGTATTGAAATACTGAATAATAATCTTATTATAGTTCTAGTACTACGTGGATCAGGAGAATTTTCTAATTCTTCCCTTGTTATACCGTCGCCTTGTATTTTATAAGTAATTAACATATATAAATACCCTACTATCGATCCAAATGTTATGCCAAGTACTGCTCCGGCGGAAGCAAACGGAAGAGTAGCACTTCTGGCAAGTGAAAGACTGTCGTAATGATTTCCGAAAACGGTTCCCTGTAAACTATATTCGTGCAAACCATATTTAACTACTGACCAAGCAAAAACAAGACCAAATATAACTTTACACGTAGACTCTATTACCTCAGATACAGCAGTAGGGATCATATTTCTAAGACCTTCATAATATCCTTTGTATATTGAAATCAAACAAGAAAATAAAACTGTCGGAGCAAGCATAAGTATAGAATACATTGATCCCGGAGCTTTAGCCATTTTAACATATAAAAATGTACCAAGTATCATCAAAACAAACCCGATAAAACCAGTACAAAAAAATATAGGTACAGATATTTTGTGTATTTTTTTTACATCTTTAAATCTTTTCCTAGCAATATCACCGGATACCATTCTCGATATAGCAATTGGAAGGCCAGCTGTAGCCATAGCATAAATAGGATTATAAAGACTATATGCTCCATTAAAATATCCCATTCCTTCCCCGCCTATAATATAAGCCAAAGGTACTTTAAAAATAGCACCCATTATTTTTACAAATAACATTCCCAAAGTCATAATAAGCGCGCCCTTAGCAAATGACTGACTAATTTTCTTATTTTTACCCATAACACAAATCCTTCTATTTTCATATATTTATAATATAATAAATAAACCGATAATATATTAACTTATTTATATTTATATGTACACAATATTTATACTTATTATAAAAATAATAATTTACAAATTTAACCCAAAATATTAATATTAATAATTATAAGGAGTAAAAAATTGAAATTGTTTAAAAAAACAGACGTTCTCCTAGTAAACGT
>CAYQCM010000102.1:0-3784 GCA_964416045.1 uncultured Eubacteriales bacterium
TATAAAAAATAAATAATTATCGTTGACTTTTTATACAAAATATGTAAAATATAATTGAGTTCAATTTGAAAAGATGATATAGTATGGAGAAAGAAATGTAGATGAAAATAATTTAAAAAAAGTTTCAGGTGGAGTTGGAACTATCATAATTAAAAAATTAAACGATGGATATGATGATTACCATGTTTATGATACAGATGATGATTTGCGTGAGTGGATGTTTGACGGTATAGAAGAGTCTGAGCTTACCGATGCTACTCCAACATCTATCACCGCTAGTGCATTGCCAAAATTAATATCTAACCTTGAACGACATTCAGTACCTTATCGTATTATTGAATAACTTTAAAGTACCATTATTTTATAATGGTACTTTTTTATAAAAATTATTTAATAAATTAAGAAAAGAAAACCGCTAATAATTTAAATGGAGTATAGTGGCTTTTATGTAATATTCTTTCAAAATTCTACATATAAATGAATCGAATGATCTTCATTTGGGGGTAGTACATTTGAAAGATGTGGTTGAACAAAGAGCGGTAAGACTTGGGGAATATATTGTTGAAAATAAAGCTACTGTTAGGTGTGCGGCAAATAAATTTGGTGTAAGTAAGAGTACGGTACATAAAGACGTTGCGGAAAGACTTAAACATATAGATTTATCTTTGCATGAAGACGTAAAAAAAATATTAGAAATTAATAAATCTCAAAGACATATAAGGGGCGGTATGGCCACAAAATATAAGTATGCACACAAGTAGTATATTTCTTAAAAATAAATGTTAAATTGACAAAATATTTAAATTGTGGTAATATTCTTACTGTCAAGGTTAGACTTGGGGGAGATAAATATGTCGGATCCCTTAAAAAATGATAAAAATATTAAAATATTAAAAGACAGAAGTTCTATGAGTGATATAAACAAATCGGAAATTAATAAATTTTGTATGGTATCGTGTAGTCAAAAGTGTGACTGTGGATGTTTTAAGCCAAATAACATATGTATGAGTTTAGATATTTGTCATAATTGTGTGTGGGCTAAATCTCCGTATGATGGATCCGAAATATTATATTGCTCGAAAAAGTATTAATAATTTTATCTAAGTAAATTCATTTTATTAGTGTTTTGTATTTTGATACATTATAATTGTTTAATATAAATATATAAAAACCGGAAGAGTTCATAAAGATGCATGAAGGACATAGAAAAAGAATAAGAAAAAAATTTATGCTACACGGTCTTGATAATTTTGAAGATCATGAAATCCTAGAGTTAATGTTATTTTATGCTGTTCCTAGAAAGGACACAAATGAAATAGCACATAGGCTCGTCAGCACTTTTGGATCAATACCGGCTATTTTTGACGCACCTATAAATTTATTAAAAGAAGTAGAAGGTGTAGGTGAATCTGTAGCGGTTTTTATAAAGCTTATGCCAGAACTTACAAGAGTATATTCCGAAAGGAAGTTTAGTGCACCAAATCATAGCTTGGAACTTAAATGTTTGTGTGATAAACTTTGCCTGAAGTTTATAGGTAGAACAGAAGAAGCTGTTGCCGTTATGCTTTTTGACGCAAAGGGCAAAATAATATATGATGGGATTGTAAATAAAGGTACTGTTAACGCTGTGGAGATGTATTCTAGAAAGATTATAGAACTTGTAGTTTTTTACAACGCATGTTCTCTTATTTTGGCTCATAACCATCCAAGTGGAGTTGCAGTGCCATCACAGGCTGATATAAATTCAACTAAGCATTTAAGCAGAGTACTTCATAATATGAGAGTAACTCTTTTAGATCATATAGTCGTTGCTGATGACGACTATATATCTATGAGAGACTGTGGATTCGACGATATTTTTAATGCTGATTAGATAAAAGCTTAATGTTTGGTGTATAATAAGTTTATAGATTTTAAGTAGTATTAAGATCCGATTTTTGTTGACAGATTAGTAAATATAAAATAATATATATTTAAAATAAAAATTAAAATCAGGAGGTAATAATTATGGACGAAAATCTTGAACATAATAACCAAAATGAAGAAGAAAATAATATTGAGAGCAGTGAAGAATCAAATGGTAACGAAATTGTACAGGTATCAGGAATTGATAAAAATTTAAGAACTTTTTTAATATCTTCTGTGGTTATATTAATTTTACTTTTAGCGGCTCTTATTGGATATTTTATTTATGTCGTAAATAATAGCAATGGGGATCTTAGTTTTGGGTTTAATAGTAATGATAGTTCTGCGGCAGATTCATCGTCAGATTCAGGATCTAATAGTAATTCAAGTGCAAGTATTGTAATAGAGGAATCACCATCTGAGGGAGTGGGAATGTCGGCAGAGGAAGTTTACGATGTGGTTTCTCCAACGGTTGTAGGTGTTGTGGTTTATGATTCTGAAGCAAATATTATTTCCGATCCTAAAGGTCAAGGTTCTGGTATAATTATAAGTAGTGATGGATATGTTGTAACGAACTCTCATGTTATAGGAGATTCAAAACAAAATAACGTAAAGATAGTTTTAAGCGGAGGAGAGGAATTTCCGGGAAAGATTGTAGGATATGATACTAAAACAGATTTAGCAGTAATTAAGGCAGAAAAAACAGACTTACCAGTTGCCACATTTGGAAATTCTGATAATGTTAGAATAGGACAATGGGCTTTAGCTCTTGGCAATCCTATAGGCCTTACAAACTCTTTGACAAGAGGTACTATATCAGCTATAAATAGATCGCTCAGTTCATCTAAACAGCATTTCGTAAAGTATATACAAACAGATGCTGCCATAAACCCAGGGAACTCCGGTGGACCTCTTTTAAATATGTACGGCCAAGTAATAGGTATAACATCTACGAAGATAGTAGGGAATGTAGTTGAAGGGGTAGGATTCGCTATACCAAGTAATACTGTTAAGAGTGTTGTTGACGATATAATATCTAAAGGTTATGTTTCGGGAAGAGTAAAGTTGGGACTCACAGGAAAAATGGTTTCTCATTATCAGTCTCAGATATATAATGTACCTATAGGAATGATCATTTCTGAAATAAATAAAGAAAGTGATCTTGCTGCAAATGGAATACAAGTTGGGGATATTATAACAAAGATAAATGATTCAAATATTACTGACCTTGAAGTTCTTTATGCAGAACTTGCTAAATGTAAGGTTGGAGATAGCGTAAAGATAAGTATATATCGTCCCGCTACAAATAGATCAAATTCAAGTACTTTTGATGTAAATGTTAAATTGCTTGAAGACAAAGGTGAATAAGTAAAGATTTAATTATCAGGTTAGTAAGATTGCTAATCTGATATTTTCATTCTATAGAATAAAGTATTTTTAACTTGAAATGGTTAAGATTATATTGTATACTCACATTAAGATAATAAAGGGAATTATTATGATGAATATATTTAAAAGTAAGTTTTCCCCGGCGTTTTTTAGTCTATCGCTATGCTTTTTAAATTTTCCTTCTGCTTATGCAATGAGTAATGATATTTGTTTTGATTTTGAAACAAATTTGGAATGTGATGATAAACAGTACCTAGATGAAGAAAATCAAAAATTAGAGGAATTGGAAAAAATAATTTTGGAATGGATAGAATATAGTGAAAAATTTCCAGAAGATGTTGAAGGGCAGTATGAATTTTATAAGAAAGCTTTAGACTTAGCTAAAGAAATGGGAATATCCGATTAAAATAAAAGCCACTAAAGTTATTTAGTGGCCTTTTTGTATATAGAAAACCACGAGATAGTCGAGTGGTTCAGTAAAGCTTAAGCG
>CAYQCM010000103.1:0-3664 GCA_964416045.1 uncultured Eubacteriales bacterium
AGGACACAAATTATAGCCTAGCCAAAGAAAAAAGAGAAATTAGACGATAAAGAAAGAGAGTGTAGAAACGTTTCTTTTTAATCATTGATTTTACTGATTAAATCACTTTTAATTTGTCTCTTAACATGTGGTGCGCTGCAACATTTTGGGGTATTTCGCTGCAACATTTTGGGGTAATTTGCTGCAACATTTTGGGGTATTTTATTCAAGAACTCTGAGGTGAAAAACGAAAAACACCACAAAACCAAATTAAAAATTAATTATAAGTCCTATTAATTACTTTAAAATTTTATTAATTTTTATATCTTGTTTTTCTTTTCTTAACGTAGACAATTATTGAAATTATTGCGCCGACTAAAACTAAACCTGCAACCACAGAAATAACAATAACGATTGTTAAGTTATTGTCTAATTCATCGGTGGCGGAAATAGTTCCTAATGTTCTAGTGTTGGTATATCCACAAAGTGTACAGGCGCGTGTTTGTGTACCAGTTTCTTCACTTGTTGGTTCCTTTATGGTTACCCACTCAGAATAAGTATGGGCGACCTGACTAGTTTCATACCCACACGCACATTCTTGATGATGTCCGCTGCTTCCGTTGCTAATATTATCTCCTAGAACATGTTCTGAGTATGATGATATTTCGCCACATTCGTTAGCGCAATCATACCAATGTCCACTTTCATCATAATTCCATTCTTCTAGAAAATCGTGATTAATAATTTCCAAATCAAACTCAACTGTTGTGCCAGGAAAATATATCATGTTTTCATAGTCTATATATTCGCTGAAGGTCGCTATGACTTTATAAGTTCCGATTTCTTGGGGTAATCCGTATCCACTACTTTCATCATTTGAATAGAAGAAAGTCGGGATAACATCTACTAGTCCTTCTATCGGGATAACATAATCGGTGGAACAAGTGATTATGCTTTCAATATAATAATTAGGATTTTTATAACTAAAAATTACATGAGGGAATTTTTCATTGTAGTAAGAAAAATTTTCAGGGTTTTTATCACTTAAATCGACAAAGATATATTCACTAGAAAGGGTAACTGATTCGTATGCGCTTTGAGAAAAACATCCTCCGGTGATAGAAATAGAAGCATTTTCGCTTACTAAACTCCCATCAAAATAACCACTGCTTATGGTACATTCATTATCGTTTCCATAGACATAAATACTATCTCCATTAACACTAGCAATGTTATTAGAGATGGTACCTCCATACATTTTAAATGAACCATTTGATATATAGATGCCACCACCATAACTAGAAGTATTACCTACAATAGCGCCACCAAATATATTAAGGCTTCCTTCTACATAAATACCGCCTCCACTAGCGCTATCTCCACCAGTAATAACTCCACTATTAAAAGAATTTTCACTATCCAAAACATTATTTGCTTCTCCATCCTTGCAATCATATAAAGTTAAGGAAGAACCACTACCGATTTTAATAACCGAATCACTACCTGTTCCTTTTAAAATATAACCATTAAGACAAAGTGCTACATCGCCAACTATTACTAAATCGTTTTCCAAATCAGTATCTATGGCTAGATAAAAATTTTCAGAAAGTTCACCGCCTTCTGAAAACAAGACATTATCAAAAACAATATCATCATGACTATGTGTTTCTAAATACATAACCTCATATGGGTAATCATCATACTTTTTTGTCTTTAAACCTATGTAACCATCTGGAATATAAGAACGAACTGAATCAAACGCTTCCGTGGAAAAATATCCCCCGACTATCGAAATGGAACTACTATAGTTATATAAAGTTTCACTTAAAAAACCATCAGTCATAATGAAATCTGCGCCATAATACAATTGAAAATTATCATCGCTAGAAGAAGAGAAATTATTAGATATAGTACCACCATTCATTGAGGCTGAGGTTCCAGATAAATATAAACCACCAGCACTATAGGCTGAATTTTTTGTAATTATTCCACCATTCATTACGAATGTAACCGTAACAAATGCAATTCCACCTCCTATAGTTTCTATTGTTGAATGAGAGGCGACATTATTAGATATCTCCCCATCATTCATGGTAAATGAAGAATCGGAGGCACATATTCCTGCTCCTATTGTTGCGATATTATCTGCAATTAGTCCATCATTCATAATAAAAGAACTATTAAGTAGAAACACCCCTCCGCCTACGATACCATTTGATGAAGAATTTTTGTTTCCTGCGATTGTTCCACCATTCATAGTAAAAGAACCTTTGTATACATAAATTCCTGCGCCCCAGTAAGTACCATCTTCATAAGTTCCATACCCGTCTGTTATAACACCACTTGAGTATGAGACATTGTTTATTTCATTATTAACATTCTCGTCACCATCTCTACAATCATACAAGATTAAAGATCCGTTAATTACTTTTATAACAGAGCTGGCGCCTCTACCTTTTAAAACATAGCCATTAAGACAAAGCGAAGTGCTGTCTGTTATTAAAAGAGAGGTGTCGAGTTTTATGTCGGTAGCGAGGTAATAGTTGCCAGAAACTTCACCTCCTACAGCACTCAACATTTCAGTGAAATTAGTGCTGTCATGTGTGTGTTGACTTGGGACAATTATGCTATAAGGAAAATCAGTATATTCGTTAGTTTTTAGCCATTGATATTCGTCTAAAATGTAATCACTAATTACTTCATAGGCGTTCTCAGAAAAATATCCACCCGTTATATAAATTGAACTATTTGAGTTACTAATCACATCACCTAGGAAACCACCTTTTACAGTAAAGGAAGAATTGTTATATAACCTTATGCTTTCGCCAGACGTAGAGGTGTTATTAATAACTGTTCCTCCGTTCATTGAAAAAGTAGCAGAAGTTAAGAATATAGCACCACCATTATAAGAAGCTGTGTTGCCAGCAATAGCGCCAGAATCCATCACTACCGATGAGTTGCTATATAGATATAAACCTCCGCCATAATTTGTATCGCCACCTGTAATAACTCCGCTATTAAAGGTTTTGTTTGCTACTTGATTAGAAACACTTTCGTTTCCTTCTTGGCAATCACAAATTGTTAACTTATACCCACTATTAACGGTTATAACAGAACCCTCTCCGTTGCCTTTTAAAATTTTTCCGTTAAGGCAAAGAGTAATATCTGCGGATATAGTTAGATTATTTATCAAATCTACATTGTCTTCCAAGAAGTAATTACCTTCATCAAGTAAAGTAGTATCCGAATCTTTGATTTTAGTCCATTCGTTTTCGCCATGATTTTCATGTGCTAAATCACTACTCAAAGTATTAATATTATTTGCTACTTGTTCGCTACTTTCTAATAAATTTCTATCAATTTCTACCCCTTCGTTGGGGGAGGCGCCATCTACTTCTGATAGAGATAAACCAACTAGAGGAAAAAGCAATGTAACAATGGTCTTAATGACTTTTTTGTGTGATGTTTGTTTCATACTTCAAATCCTTTATTTGTGTTAAATATTTTCCCTTAAGCTTTATTTTATAAGTATTCTAAATTTCAACTATTTTATGCTATATACCAAGAATGAGTAAGGTAATAATGTATTCTTATCAAGATTGTTTGATAAAAGAATGTTTTTGTTTTTTGTGTTGAAATCAATAGATACATCTTCTCTATTAACTACTAAAGTCACTCTTTCGTC
>CAYQCM010000104.1:0-3640 GCA_964416045.1 uncultured Eubacteriales bacterium
TTTCATTGTTAGTGTTGTCCTTTGTACTTTTTGTAGTTCCATAAAATCACCTCCTTATTTCTTTTTATTTAGTGTTGACTTTCGTTAACAACTGAATTATACTAATTATAGTTAACGAGTTCAATAATTTTTATGTTGATTCATTAAGTTTGTTAGCACTTGTAAAATCAAGTGTTTTTCAATCTGTTAACTGGAAGGATTTTTAGTATGAAAAAAACAAATGATATAAAAGTTGCTTTTAACGCCAACTTATTTGTTCATAGCACAACACAAATTGTTGGGCATTACTATAAAGAATATGTTGAAATAAATGATAAGTTTGAAAACTTACCAGAAGATGAATATGTTCATATGATGTTTGCCAAAATTAGAAATGCAAAATCAGAAAAAGAAAGAGAGAAACTGAGTAAAGAGTATGCCGATAATATGCAAAAGTATTATCCTTATAGAAAAAAATATACTACGCTATCTTTTAATGATAATGTATGGGCATTAGATGGATATATATTATTTAAAATTGATACAATTGAGCAACAATTTGATTTGTCTTTATTTGATTTTATAAGCTATGATTTTAATAACTTGAATGACTATTACTTATTTTTTATAAATTATATGGATTACTTTATAGACAAATTCGATAAAGAGGATCTAAATAAAATTCAGTTTAATAAATTATATAAAATTAAAGATATTATTGAATTAGCCAGAAAATACTATCCACAGGAAAGAGATAACATAGTAAGATATCAAAAAGTATTTAGAGATTGTATAGATTTTTGCTATCAACTCAATAACGATGTAGATTTAAACAATTTAACATTACAACAAAGATTTTTCTTATATAATCAACTATATAAAAATCCGTTTAAGGAAATATCTAATAAATTTGAAATAATTAATTTATTGGATTACACATATGATAATATTCCATACAATAGTGAAAATGTTGAATCCAAAGATGTTTTAATACTTTCTTCAATAATTCATACTATGGATCCAGAAGGAAAAGGACTTTCATGTACTTTTAGATTTAAAACTAATAATATATTTACCGCTTTTTATATTACTTTATTTAATACTATTGGTATGGATGAATTATATGTAAAAATTTGTGGTAATTGTAATAAGTACTTCATTACTCCAAAATTAAATATTGTTTATTGCAATAGAAAATTGGATAATAATTTAACTTGTAAAGATGTTGGAAGTAAATTATCTCAAAAACGAAAAGAAGAAAAAAATACTGTGTATGGAAGATACCGCACTATTTTTTCAAGAAAGAGAATGCTTATGAAGCGTAATCCAGATATTACAAAATATGAAGATGATTATGAAAATTATAAAAATAATGCTAAGAAATTTCAAAAGGAAATAAAAGAAGGTAAAAAAACTTATAAAGATTTTAATAAGTGGTTAGATACACAAGAAAAATAAAAGAACAGAACAACAAATATGTTAATATTCGTTGTTCTGTTCTTTTATTTTAATTCTTTCATTAAAGCATAAATATCTTTTGTTTTTAATTCTTCTTGCAATTCTATTTTATTATGTATATACATATCCATTATTAATTCGTACATACTATTTTTTGATGTATCTAAATAAACAAAAATAATAACTCTTAACGCTTCTGCTGCTATTCTCTCAATTTGTTTAGCATAATAATCCAAAAAAGTAATATTATAATGTGCATTATGAACTATCATATTTCTCAATCTATATATCAATAATAGCATCTCTTTTAATTTAATTTCATTATCGTTCAAGAATTTTTTTGCAATTTCATTATTATTTAATATACCCTTTAACTCTTCTAGATTATCAATATCTACTTCGTTTTGCAAATTAGTTTTAAGTTCTTCTATATTATCTATAAATCCGAACAAATTAATTTTTTGTGTTTGATTAAACTGACATTTTTTTGATAATTCTTTTGGTATTTCTAATTCAAATTCACCATCACTATATGTGTTAACTCTACTATAAAAAAATTCCCAATACTTCCAATATAACTTTGGAATATTTCTTCTTGCAAAAAAATACGGAATTAATGAAACAATAATATTATATTTTTTATCATTTTCTTCAATATCCAATACACTTTTAGGAAATTTCTGTTCTACTTGAAATAAGTTTTCAATACAAATCCAATAATTCAAAATTTTATCTTCAGATGCTTTTGCCTCTTTCCCTTTTCTAAAATATCTTGAAGAGTTTTGTATGATTTTAGATACATTATTATCGCCATTTATTACATTTTTATCGTACTTCTTGTATATTTTATATAGTTTTTTTGAATCTAAATAATCATAGTGTAAAGATTTAACATCTTGTTTAAATTTATTATCATCTTCCATTGTTCCTCCCTCAGAAAACAATTCTTTATCTTTATTAAACACAAGATAATTTGAAAAATCTGCTTCAATAATACATTCTACATTATGATAAATATGTATAACATCAATCGCATTATTTAACTCTTTTTTTACATATTCAATACTATTATTAGCATCAATTCTTTCTATACAAATTGAACAATGTACTTCATTTTTATCAAATTCTTCCTTTGTGCCTTTCCATATAATGTTTGATTCATCACTGTTATTTTCATCTTCAAAACCAAACTGAGGAAATGATTTATAATTATAAATATGAACATTATTAATCTTTATATTTACATTTTTCCCCGAAATTCCTTTTAAGTTTAGTACATAATAAATTTTCTCTTTTTTCTTTTCAAAATATTTATTTAGAATTTTAAATCTTTCATTAATTGTCAAATTATCCATATATTGTGCCTTAACTTCACTTTTTTCTTCTTCTAGTTCTTTAGGGATTGGAAATTTTGTGCTAAAAATATCGTTTTCATAAATTTTATAGTCATCAAATATCTCTCCTATAATCTCTGAAATTTTTTTAGGACTATACCCATAAATTGCTAATTCTACAATTAAAGTATTAGTTAAATACTTTATTTCATTTTTAGTATTTTGTACTGTACTACTAGATACTAATATATTAATTAATCTTTTATAACATAGTTTAGCATATTTTCCATTCTTGAATACATTCTTTAATCTCTTACATAGCTCTAATGTAAATGGTTTATCTGATAAAATATATTCTATTATTTTTTTTGTCATCTCACCATATTGTTCTCTTAAAATAATATCATCTTTTAAAAATAATCCTAATTTTTCTTTGAAAAATTTTAAATTTCTTGAATTATTATTCTCAATTAGTTCTTCAATAATTAATCTAATTACCACATTAGGATTTAAAACACAGAAATCATCTGAAGCCTTTAAATATTGTTTTGATTTAAAATCAAAGTATTCTATAAAATATTTTTCTTTTTCATTTAATTTTTCACCATATATTTTTAATACTTTATTAATTCGCATTTTCTCCCTCACTTTGTCAAATTATATCACATTAAGTCAAAATCGAACAGTATTTTCAATGAATTTCAAGTGCAAACTTTTCAACGTATTTCTACATATTATTACATATAATTTTTCCAAGTTTCTTTTTGTTATCTCTTGCATATTGTTAACAATTATAATATAATAATCACAGTTAACGATATATAAAACTCTCTCCCACCCATAGGTATGCCTGAAAAAAAAAAAAAAAG
>CAYQCM010000105.1:0-3614 GCA_964416045.1 uncultured Eubacteriales bacterium
CAGTTAAAGCAAGATAAGGAATGTGATCAATTAAGTTTATTTGATCCAAGAGACCATTTTAAAGGTAGCAAGTAACAAAAGCATGGCTGTCGGGCCAATAAAAAAACCACTTGTGGCTTGCCGGTAGTATTGGGGCTATGCCCGAAACGGAAATACCACCCGCTATTCGGGTGGATGTTTATTATATTTATTTTACCTGCAACATGCTTTAATCATAATAGCACATTCTAGTCTCTTTTTTTGAAGATCACAAGATATTTTATGTGGAGTATTAATATTTTTTTCGAAGTTAAAATTATTTGCACTACATCCGCCGCTGCAGAAATATTTCGCCCAGCACTTTTTACATTCGTCTTTTGAGTATATATTATTTGAAGAAAATTTATTTTTAAGTGTTTGACTAAATGTATTATCATTTAGATTTCCCATTTTAAATTCATCTTGGCCAACAAATTGATGGCATGGGTATATGTCCCCATTTGGAGTTACAGCTACATATTCATTACCACATCCACATCCTTTAAATTTTTTTATGGCGCAAGGACTTTTTTCTAAATCTATCATAAAATGAAAAAAATTTATTTTTTTATTTTTTTTCTTTATTTCTATAATTTTTTTTGCCAGAATTTCATATTCTTCAAAAATTTTTTCTAAATCTTCTTCTTTAATGGAATAATTTAGATTTGGATCAGATACTACCGGTTCTATGGACATATTTTCGAAGCCTAAGTTATACATATGAATAACGTCTTCCGAAAAATCTAAATTTTTTTTTGTAAAGGTTCCTCTTACATAGTAGTCTTTGTCTTTCCTGTTTTTTATAAGTTTTTGGTATTTGGGTACTATCACTTCATAAGAACTTTTACCTGATTTTGTTAACCTCAATTTATCATTTATTTTTTTTCTCCCGTCTAGGGAAAGAACCACATTGTCCATTTCTCGATTTATAAAATCTATTTTTTCATCATCTAGCAGTAAACCATTTGTAGTTATTGTGAACCTGAAATTTTTACCATATTTTTTTTCGATAGATCTTGCATATTCAATAGTATCTCTTATTACATTAAAATTCATTAAGGGTTCTCCGCCAAAAAAGTCAACCTCAAGGTTACGTCTACACTCTGATTTATCTATTAAAAAATCTATAGCTTTTTTCGCCGTATCTAAAGTCATGAGTTCTCTTCCGCAGCCAAAGTCTCCTTTAGCAGCAAAGCAGTATTCACATTTTAGATTACAGTCATGAGCGATATTTATGCACATAGCTTTTATAGGTGAATTTACAATTTTATCTTTTGTATTTTCTCCAAAAAGTAAATCCCCGGCAAATAATTTGTCATTTTGAAACATGGTTTGTATTTCTTGATAGGTTTCGAGTATATCTTGTTTTGAATATTTGTTTGAAAACTCACTTATAAGCTTGTTTTCAGGATATGTATAAAGATTTTCTTTATTTATAACATCTAGTATGTCAAAACAAATATCGTCTATGATATGTATTGCTCCACTATTTACGTCTATTAAAATATTATAGTTATTTAGTTTATATTTATGTATCATTAAGAAATTCTCCTATATCAAATAAAAATGAAGAAAAAGTTTTTTAACTTTAATTCTCCATTTTTCAAGAGTTTAACGTCTTCTATTTTTTCTATACATTACATTAAATCGAGGATCCTCCCAGACTGTTTTCCCAATTTTAATCCATGGCTCTACTTGTTTTTCAATTACTTGTTCGGTATCCTCTAGAATTTTCCAAAGTTCAACTTTCGTATCCATAGGATTTTTGAATTTTGAATTACGTTTTTTTATTTCTGCGATAAGCTTTTTTTCATCTTCAAACCATTTATTATAGTTATAATATTTTGTAGAGGGAACAGAACTACCAATTTCTTTACATAAATCAGAAAGATTACTGATGCGGTTTGGTGTGACATACAAGCCTTCGTCATCTTCTTCCCAGTTCGGGTTATATTTTGGAACCAAAAAGTTTATATTACCAATGCTTGTATCAAGATCATTGACATGAGTTTCGATTTTTTTAAGAACAACCTGAATTTTCTTACCTGTAGAATCAGCAAAGGAAAAAAACTGTTTTACTTTTGTAAGTGTTTTTCTTCCGTCACTTTGTTTTCTTGTTACACGAAGACTATTTGTGGTCTTTGTAGCCGTTTTTAGATCAAATTTGTCTACGGGTTTTATAATATCTGCCATAAATTCGTCCTCCTTATTTTTCACATTTTTGGTTTGCCACTGTACAAGAAGTTTTACATGCTGATTGACATGATGTTTGGCATTCTCCGCAACCTATTTTTTTCATATTTTTTTGAAGATTACCTTCAGCAATAGTTATAAAATGTTTCAAAATAATCACCCCATTTTATCAATTAATGTCTATAACATTATATCATACATATTTATAAATTTAAATATTTACTTTTAATTTTTTAAATTATATTTATGATATAATATTTTTTGTATTTTTTAAGTGGGGTGGTTTTAAATGTTATCTGATATAGAAATAGCTCAAAGTATAAAGCCAAAGGAAATAAAAGAAATCGGAGCATCTTTAGGAATAAGCCAGGATTATTTAGAGCTTTATGGAAAGTTTAAAGCAAAAGTAGATAGTAAATTGTGGGAAAAATTAAAAAATAAAAAAAACGGAAAATTAGTTCTTGTCACAGCCGTAAATCCTACACCCGCAGGAGAAGGAAAAACGACTACAACAATAGGTCTAGGACAAGCTATGAAAAAAATAAATAAATCTTCTGTTATAGCTCTAAGAGAACCGTCTTTAGGTCCTGTTTTTGGAGTTAAAGGAGGAGCCACAGGTGGTGGATATTCCCAGGTCATACCAATGGAAGACGTAAATTTACATTTTACTGGTGACATGCACGCTATAACTTCAGCAAATAATTTATTATGCGCCGCTATTGATAATCATATTCATCATGGAAACTCTTTAAATATTGATTCCCGCCAGATTTTAGTAAAAAGGTGCTTGGATATAAATGATAGAGGACTTCGTAATATAGTAGTTGGTCTTGGAGGAAAGACGCATGGAGTTCCTAGAGAAGACGGATTTGTAATAACTGTTGCAACAGAAGTTATGGCAATACTTTGTTTATCTTCTGATATTATGGATCTTAAAAATAGACTAGGAGACATTTTAGTATCTTATGACTATGATGGTAATCCTGTTTATGCCAAAGACTTAGGTGTAAACGGAGCTATGGCTGCCTTACTTAAGGATGCCATAAAACCTAATATTATTCAGACTTTAGAAGGCACCCCGGTTATTATGCACGGTGGTCCATTTGCAAATATAGCTCATGGATGTAATTCGGTTAGCGCTACTAAATTAGGACTTAAATTAGCTGATTACTGTATTACTGAAGCAGGTTTTGGATCAGATTTAGGCGCAGAGAAGTTTTTAGACATTAAATGTAGAGTAGCCGATATCGAACCTTCTGCAATTGTTTTAGTAGCTACTGTTAGAGCTTTAAAATATAATGGTGGATGTAAGGTTGATGAGCTTTTGGAAGAAAATATAGAGTACCTTAAAAAGGGAATATGTAATTTAAATGTACATATAGAAAATTTAAAGAAATTTGGAG
>CAYQCM010000106.1:0-3585 GCA_964416045.1 uncultured Eubacteriales bacterium
ACGTGATGGAGCGGTACACGCGCCTCGCGCAGGGAACGGGCAGGTCGAGGAGCTACTACGTGAACGAGGCCCTTGCCGAGTCCATCGACCGGCTTGAGTACGAATACGGCATCCTCAAGGACGTCGAGGACTACCGAGCTGGCAGGTTGAAGACCTACAGCCTCGACGAGGTCGGTGAGATGCTTGGCTTGGACGATTGACGTCTCCGAGAGGGCTGTGCGGGCGCTGCGAAAGATGGACAAGCAGGCCGCACGCCGAATCCGGGACGAGCTTGAGGGGATAGCCGAGCTCGATGACCCAAGGAGCAGGGGCAAGGCGCTGGTGGGGAACCTCGCGGGCCTCTGGCGCTATCGGGTCGGTGACTATCGCATCGTCTGCGACATCGAGGACGGCGTGCTCGTCATCCTCGTCGTTGATGTGGCACATCGCCGGGAGGTATATCGGCGGCGCAAATAAAGGAAAGGCCCCACTGCTCTTGCCGGAGCTGCGGGGCTAGAGGCGCGTGATACACACACCCTTCTTCACCTCCAAGTGTATATCACGCGCCTCGCGAGCAATTGGAGGTTTTTCATGGCAGCTAGCAAGTCACGGGCGTTCACTGGTCTGGTCTACCCGGATTCTGCACCGGAGAACTGGCGGGAAATCCTGCGAGAATCGCTCGGAATGTGGCTCATCTCGCCGCTGCACGAGCCTGACCCGGTGGAGGATTTGGAGACTGGGGCCGTAAAGACGCTAAAGCCGCACTTCCACCTCATGTACTGGCATGGAGCGCCGATTACACCGAAGAGCGCCAGAGCCATTTTCGAAAGCTGGCCGTGGATTGTCACACCGCACATGGCCGAGTTCTTCCAAGTCGGCAGCGTCCGTAACCTGAGCCGCTACTTCGTCCACCTCGACCAGCCGGACAAGCAGCAGTGGGCCGAGAAGCCAGAGGAAGTCCTGACCGTGCTGAACGGCTTCCCGCTCGACCTCGAGAGGGAGTTGACGCGCAAGGACAAGCGCGAGTTGAAGAAGCAGTCCTTCGCGTTCATCCAGGACAGGAGCATCACCGAGTACAGCGAGCTTGTGGACGTGCTCATGCACATCGGCGACTGGACGCTCTTCGACTTCGTCACCGACAACTACGGCGTGATTCAGAACTACCTCATGAGCCTGCGGAAGAGGGCGCAGTAGGCGGGTCAAGGGTCAGGCGGTGACTACGGGGGCGTAGCCCTCGTTCACCGGCTGGCGCTTGACGCGGCGGTCGAGTGGTTCGACAGACTGCCGAGAGGGTCGATGGACGCTCTGCTCCATCGACCGTTTCCTTGCTCAAGTCTCAGCGATGGTGGATGTGCGACGGCTTAGGGGGGCACTACGACGGCCCCCCTAATAGTGCCAAGTGCCAAGTGCCACTCGCGGGCCGCTCAGGGGAGTTTGAGGGGCAGGCGAGGCCCCTCAATCGGCGTAGCCGACGGGGGAGTTTGAGGGGTGCTAACCCCTCATTCGCGCCATCGTCGCGACGGCAAGGAACGGGGAGACGCCTCCCCGTGACGCGCAGCGAGCCTGCGAGCGGAGAGGGGGTCGAGGGGTGCCGCCACCCGGATTGTCCTTTCTCTCGCGAACGAACCCTCAGTTCGGGCGGGAGCAAGATGGAAATGTATATACAAAAGCGGGCGAAAAGCCCATTTGTATATACACTTCCCAAATCTTGCATGTGAGCAGTTTCGATCTGTGGCCACAATCGGGGCTGCGAGAGCATCAGGGGGTGTGACGCCACACCGGAGATGCGGCTGAGACGGCCTGAGAGCCGATTTGCGGGCTTCAAAACGAAGCGGGGACACCTCTCTCCATAGCCAAGTCACGCTCGGTGCCGCCACCGTTTCCTCGTATCATGGTTGGTCTCGCTGAGAATGTGATACGGTAATATACACATACGGAAGGAGGATGACATGGCAACTTCGCTGATGGCCATCAGGGCACCGGAAGACGTGATGGAGCGGTACACGCGCCTCGCGCAGGGAACGGGCAGGTCGAGGAGCTACTACGTGAACGAGGCCCTTGCCGAGTCCATCGACCGGCTTGAGTACGAATACGGCATCCTCAAGGACGTCGAGGACTACCGAGCTGGCAGGTTGAAGACCTACAGCCTCGACGAGGTCGGTGAGATGCTTGGCTTGGACGATTGACGTCTCCGAGAGGGCTGTGCGGGCGCTGCGAAAGATGGACAAGCAGGCCGCACGCCGAATCCGGGACGAGCTTGAGGGGATAGCCGAGCTCGATGACCCAAGGAGCAGGGGCAAGGCGCTGGTGGGGAACCTCGCGGGCCTCTGGCGCTATCGGGTCGGTGACTATCGCATCGTCTGCGACATCGAGGACGGCGTGCTCGTCATCCTCGTCGTTGATGTGGCACATCGCCGGGAGGTATATCGGCGGCGCAAATAAAGGAAAGGCCCCACTGCTCTTGCCGGAGCTGCGGGGCTAGAGGCGCGTGATACACACACCCTTCTTCACCTCCAAGTGTATATCACGCGCCTCGCGAGCAATTGGAGGTTTTTCATGGCAGCTAGCAAGTCACGGGCGTTCACTGGTCTGGTCTACCCGGATTCTGCACCGGAGAACTGGCGGGAAATCCTGCGAGAATCGCTCGGAATGTGGCTCATCTCGCCGCTGCACGAGCCTGACCCGGTGGAGGATTTGGAGACTGGGGCCGTAAAGACGCTAAAGCCGCACTTCCACCTCATGTACTGGCATGGAGCGCCGATTACACCGAAGAGCGCCAGAGCCATTTTCGAAAGCTGGCCGTGGATTGTCACACCGCACATGGCCGAGTTCTTCCAAGTCGGCAGCGTCCGTAACCTGAGCCGCTACTTCGTCCACCTCGACCAGCCGGACAAGCAGCAGTGGGCCGAGAAGCCAGAGGAAGTCCTGACCGTGCTGAACGGCTTCCCGCTCGACCTCGAGAGGGAGTTGACGCGCAAGGACAAGCGCGAGTTGAAGAAGCAGTCCTTCGCGTTCATCCAGGACAGGAGCATCACCGAGTACAGCGAGCTTGTGGACGTGCTCATGCACATCGGCGACTGGACGCTCTTCGACTTCGTCACCGACAACTACGGCGTGATTCAGAACTACCTCATGAGCCTGCGGAAGAGGGCGCAGTAGGCGGGTCAAGGGTCAGGCGGTGACTACGGGGGCGTAGCCCTCGTTCACCGGCTGGCGCTTGACGCGGCGGTCGAGTGGTTCGACAGACTGCCGAGAGGGTCGATGGACGCTCTGCTCCATCGACCGTTTCCTTGCTCAAGTCTCAGCGATGGTGGATGTGCGACGGCTTAGGGGGGCACTACGACGGCCCCCCTAATAGTGCCAAGTGCCAAGTGCCACTCGCGGGCCGCTCAGGGGAGTTTGAGGGGCAGGCGAGGCCCCTCAATCGGCGTAGCCGACGGGGGAGTTTGAGGGGTGCTAACCCCTCATTCGCGCCATCGTCGCGACGGCAAGGAACGGGGAGACGCCTCCCCGTGACGCGCAGCGAGCCTGCGAGCGGAGAGGGGGTCGAGGGGTGCCGCCACCCGGATTGTCCTTTCTCTCGCGAACGAACCCTCAGTTCGGGCG
>CAYQCM010000107.1:0-3575 GCA_964416045.1 uncultured Eubacteriales bacterium
TAAATGCTATTTTTATAGCAGGAATATTAACACCTTCATCTAAACATTTTATTGCTACAAGAGCTTGCAAATAATCTCCTTCAGAAAACTTTTTCTTTAACAATTCTCTAGTATAACTATCTTCCTTTGATGTAAACTGGGCAACATTCATATTTAGTTTTTTACCGAGTAATTCAGTAATTGCATCTATTTGCCTAATATCTTCTCCATTTTCATCTTGCTCATCAATCTTGGTTGCTCCACAATATATTAATATATGATTATCTTTTTTATACGGTTTTATTTCTCTAGCTAGGGCTTCTGTCTTATTATATGCCCCTGCAATCAATCTTGAACGTTTTTGTGCTATTATCTTTCCTCTATCTGTTAGTTTTGTTTTTCCACTTTTTTTAACTATACATTTTGCTAGTTCTTTAGATAAATTGTGATATTCTATTAATTCCTCTTCAGTCAAATAAACAACTATTGGATGATATTCATAGGGTGTTAAAAATCTTTCACCATTTATACCTCTTATAGCATCTTCTAAAGAAAATTCTATACACTTTTTTCCAAAATAATTAATTAGTGCTTGTGTTCCTTCTTCATCACCATGTCTCTCTATCGTTGCTGAAAGAGCTAATCTATAATTAAATTTAGGTATTAACGTTTTTTTTAAGTTTTCTGCCCCAAAATTATGAGTTTCATCAACAACAAGTAAAATATCTCCTCTTATATTATTAATTTGAGATTGAATATAATCTGTAGCAAAAGTACTATTAGTACATACAAAGCAAAAGAAATTTCTAACCCCCAAATTATAATCCATTATTGCCATTTTAAATCTATGTTTAAAATCTCTTTGTTCGGATGAACTATGCCCTATTATCGGATTAATATTAAATTCTATTATATCTTCAACCCATTGTTCTACTAAATGCTGATATGGGCAAACAATTATAACTGCTAATTTACCATTTAAATCTTTGTATAATTGAGTTACTGCTCCTAATCCAGTATAAGTTTTTCCTGTTCCAGTTGCCATGTCGAAGATTCCACAATAATTGTTTTCTTTCCAATTTTTTATTGCATTTTTTTGATATTCATATAAAGATATTTTTGCAGGAATTTCAGGACTGTTAGTTATTTTCTTAAGCTTTTCAATACTAGTTAATTTTGAGATGCCTTGGTTTTTCTTTGGAAATTCTCTACTATCAATATTCCAATCAACAAAATCTTTTTTATACGATAATAATTTTTCTTTTGCTATTTTAGGAAAATCATATATTATTGCATCAGAATCACTATTGCTCCATAGTCTATCAAAAGCATTTTCTTTTATCTCTACTCTGTCTTTATCTTCCCAAGATGTAAAAACATCAACAATTTCATAATTATTTAGAAAAGCATTCTCAGTTTCATTCATTGATCCAGAAAAAGCAATTACATTATTATCTTTATCGTACATTAATCCTAATTTTTCATGATATAATCCCAATTTATTATTTTTTAATGAAAATGCAATCTTTATGTCTAATTTTTCCTCCGCAATCAATGTGGCTAATAAATTAAGTCTTTCTTCTTCGAAATAATTCTGTGGTTCTGTAATATATTGTAATAGAGCTCTTTCAATTATGTTCTCTCTTACTTCATATCCTTTATTAATAGCTTCTATATCTTCTTCGGATAAATTAGGAGAAGCTATTAATTGAATTTTTCCATTATTATTAATTAAATTTGCTATTCCATATGATATTTCTAATAGAGAAGATGAGGAGAAGAAACCTACACTTCTTTTATACAAGCAAGATTCTTTTAATAATGGTATATAAAATTCATTCACGATATCATCTTTTGGCGATCTATATTCTTTTTTTATATTAACATCTAATAAACTCATAATTTACCATCCTTTTAAAAAGTTTTTAATGCTTCTATCAAAGCATCTATATCTTCTTTGGTATTAAAATAACTAAGTCCTATTCTAACTGTCCCCTTGCTTTCAATAGAACCAATAAAATCATGAATTAATGGTGCACAATGAAAACCTGTTCTAACGCATATATTGTATTCTTCATCTAGAATTTTTCCGATATCTTCTGAATCATATCCTTTTATACTAAATGAAACAACTCCAAAAATATTTTTGATTTCATCAGGTATATATACTTTGATTTTATTGTTTAATTTAAGTCTTTGTATTAAATAGTCTGTTAATTCTTTTTCATGTTCATATATATTTACCTCATTTAGCCAATCAATACTTGCATTTAAACTTGATATTACTACTATATTAGGACTCCCCGCCTCATATCCATCTGGTATATTCTCTGGCATATTAGGATTCATAGTATCTGTGCCTGTTCCTCCAAAAATATTAGATTTTATTTTGTCTGATTTTAGCTTAATATATCCAGCAATTCCAAATGAAGCATATAATGATTTATGCCCTGCAAAAACAATATAATTAATGTCAATATAATTATTAATTTTCACAATACCATATCCTTGTGATGCATCTAATATGTTAATGCTATCATATTTTTTACCCATTTCAAAAATCATATTGTAAGGTAATTCATACCCTGTAACATTACTTATTTGAGATACAAAAATTGCAGATGGTTTATGCAAAGCAAACATATCACTAGTCTTTTCTATGTCTATTTTCCAATTTTTTTTATCAAAAGGAATAATTTCAACTTTTATTTCTTTTCTTTTCTTTAACTCTTCAAGTGGCCTTATTATTGAATTATGTTCAAATGGTGTTACATATACATAATCTCCTCTATTTAATTCTATTCCAAAAATTATATCATTTAAAGCTGTCGTTGCAGAATTTGTATAAACCACATTGGCATTTTTAATATTGTTTAGTTGCATTATCTTTTTTCTAACATTTTCCTTTACATTAGAGGCTCCTCTTGCAACTTTATAACTTCCTCTTCCTGTATTAAAAGCATTTCTATTTGCTTTATCCAGTGCTAGATAAACACATTCTGGTTTTGGATATGTGGTTGCTGCATTATCTAAATATATCATATTTTTCACCTCATATATATTTTTTTATTATATTAACCAATATACTTATCTTTTCTTGTTGCGTTAAAGAATCACCATATTCATTCATTATTTCTTCTATATTATTTTTCATAGTATTTCCTATTGCAGAAATATCATCGTCAGAAGCAACATACTTTTCTAATTTTTCCTTTCCTTTATATAATAAGATTCTATTTGTTTTATCTTTTGTTACAGTATTAGTACTTTTAATATTCTTTATTATGTTTAATAATCCATTTTGGTAATTATTATAATCTGATGGCTGCCAATCTTCTATATAATATCCTGTGATAATTTTTGCTAACTTCTCAATAACAGCATTTTCATCATGTGATGTCAAATTTTTAATATACTCAATAAAATCAGTAGTAGAAACATCATAAATTGTCAATGATTCATTAAGATTGTTTTTTTCATATAATTCTTTGAGTAAAGAAGTTAAACTTCCTTTGAAGTTTTTGTTTATTATTTCTTTTGTTTTAATAATTAAATTATTTGAATATTCTACCATAAAATCATCAAATATCTTTTTT
>CAYQCM010000108.1:0-3567 GCA_964416045.1 uncultured Eubacteriales bacterium
AATATACTAAGACAATATTTGAAGGTCTTGTTCGCAAATGCCTGGGTGCACACGTTACCGTTTGTTTGAATGATAAAAGCTTCCTCGATGATTGGATGGTCAATCTCATTCGCGAGCATCGTACCGGTGTCAAGATTGTTCGCCGCCGATGCGACATCTACGCACTGCTGAACTCTGGGGATAGCTTAGCCGGGCATTAAACATGAACATCCTGTTTATCCTTTCCTATAAACCTGTCGCTACGAAGGGCGGTACGGAGCGTGCGACCATATCGGTGGCGTCGCTGCTCAGCCGCCTCGGTGGACACCGCTGCTTTGCCGCCTACTTCACCGGGGAGGATACTCCCGTCGATGGGTGCTTCGAGGGAAGTCTAGACCTGAGAGGCGCGCGCTTCAGGGATGCGGCCACGATGGTTGCCTCGTATTGCTGCGAGCAGGGGATAGAGGTTATCATCAACCAAGGGAGCCTTGCCTTCCAGCGTCCTCTGAGGGAGTTAGTACCCCAGAGCATTTCCCTCGTCTTCTGCCATCATTACCGTCCCGGGTGGGAGGAGAGTTTCGGCCGCTTTGGTACACAGCTCATGATCCTGCGGAATTCTGCAGACTCCGTGACGAGGGCAAAAGCGGCCGTTAAAATGGTCCTCTATCCGGCGTACCGGCAGTGGAATCTTGCTAAGTTGAGGCATAGGTATCGCGAGGCGTATGAGTCATCGGGTGCCGTGGTCTTGCTGTCGGAGAGATTTGCGGAGGGATTCCTCGAGTTTGGTCGGGTAAAAAACGAAGTAGGAGACAGGTTCAGGTTCATTCCCAACCCCCTCACGTTTCGTCCCGCTCCGCACGTTGATCTCGACTCTAAGGAGCGGATTGTACTCATCGTTGCGCGCTTCGACGAGAAACAGAAGAGGATCTCTCTTGCGCTGGATATCTGGTCCGCTGTCAAGCGGTGCCCACAAGCGGAGGGATGGAAGCTTCGGATTGTGGGACACGGCCCCAAAGATGGCTTCTACCGAAGAAAGGTCGAACGCGAGGGAATTCCTGGAGTCACTTTCCTTGGCAGAATGGATCCGAGGGTCGAGTACGAGCAGGCATCGATATTCATGATGACATCTGTCTCTGAGGGCTGGGGCTTAACTTTGATTGAGGCTCAGCAGTTTGGCGTTGTCCCGGTTGCGTTCAACACGTACGAGTCGCTCCGAGAGATCGTTTGCGACGGCGAGAACGGCTTTGTTGTTTCCGAGGGGGACATCGATGCCTATGTGCGGAGAATGCTCGAGCTCATGAGAGACTCCGAGTTGAGAGAAAGGCTCTCGCGCGGTGCCATGGCATCGACAGCGCGTTTCTCGGACGAGCATATCGCACGAGAGTGGGAGCGTGTGCTGGAGGAGATCACCGTATGCCAATGAAACCGTCACTGACGAAGAGTTCCTTTTTCCACATTGTCTTGCAGCTGACGACTGTCATCGTTCCGCTGATAAGCTCCATGTACGTCTCCAGGACCATTCTGCCGGAGGGTCTTGGGGAGTTAGCGACCGTCGAGAACTTTGTTTCGTACTTCACTGCTCTAGCTCCTCTGGGTATTACCTCCTACGGAGTCCGCGCTGTCTCCAGGGAGCGGGGCAACTCCGAGGGGCTTTCCCACGTGTTCTCCGAGCTTGCGATCCTCAACGCAATATCGACCGTTGTCTTTCTTGCCGCCTACGCAGTTGTGCTTGCGATCACATTTGGTGAGGTCCCGCCGACACTCTACCTGATCTATGGCTCGCTGATTGTTTCGAATGTCCTCAACCTTGAGTGGCTCTTCACAGGTCTAGAGCAGTTCGTCTACATCTCCATCCGGGGCATAGTGGTCAAGGCTCTCATTCTCGCTCTGACAGTTCTCCTCATCAGATCCCCCGACGATCTCTACCTTTATGCCACGCTGACGTGCCTTGGCACTGTCGTGAACTACCTTGTTAACGTGACGAATGTGCATATGTTCACTCGCCTGACTCTCCGCAAGATCCATCCACTCAGACACATGCGCTCAGTCTTGGTTCTAGCGGGGACTTCTGTTCTTTTCAGTATCTACACCAAGATAAACGTGACGCTTTTGGGTCTGATGTGTTCGAGTTCCGTCGTCGCGTACTACGCGTACGCGTACAAGGCTGAGGAGATTGGCAAGGCATTATGCGTTGCGGTGACGAGCGTTTACACCCCGCGACTGAGCTACGAAGCCGTGCATGATAAGGCCGAGCATGCGCGCCTGATCAGCCAGGCCATGCTTCTCAACGTGTACATTGCACTGCCCATGGCTTTCGGAATCTGCGTGACAGCGCCCCGCTTGATTCCGCTCCTCTTTGGGGAGGCGTTTGTGCCCACGATTCTGACACTCCGGCTGTTCTCTGCCTTGATAGTCGCCAAGAGCGTGGGGAACGTGATCTACCAGAATGTGATCAGTACGGGGAGAGAGCGTTATCAGCTGATCGCGTACGCGGCCGGATGCGTCGTGAACATCGCGCTTAACCTGCTGCTGATCCCCACCTTCCAGCAGAACGGTGCCGTTGTGGCAACGATTGCGACAGAGGTGGCTCTCGACTGTATCCTCGTCTTTTTTACGAGGGATTCGTTGTACGTGGGTATGACAGCCTCTTTTGCGATATCTATGGTCGCCGGACTTCTGGCTCTTGGTGTGGTTGTCGCGGTCTGTATCGCCTTCATCGGAAGCGACCTGCTGAGCATTATCGCCTCCGTGGCGCTGGGGGCGACTGCGTATGCTGCGGTTGGGATTCTTCTGAAAAACGAGATCGCTCTTACCCTCCTCGGCAAGCTACGGTGGCTTAGAAAGATGATGGTCTTGCGGAAGAGGTAGACGACCGCTTATGTTCGCGCATTCGCACTTTGCGGGGAGTCCCGACGACCTGCGTCATTTTTTCAGCATTTCCTGATGAGGCAAAAGTGCTGCAATAATCGCTCTTCGAGACATACATATTGAGAAAACTGAATCGATGCGCAAGCGTATGAGCAGCATGAGCTAAATCTCGCATGATTGCGCCGCTAACGCGCGACGGGTAAGACAAACCTTCGGCACACCAGCGGCGCACGGAAGAGCACGCCAGCAAAAGGCAAAACAGCATACCAGTGCATCGCGGAACAACGCAACAGCTTACGTGTAAACATCAAGCGTTTCGGGAGCTGGTGGGCCGAGCTGACATGGCGAATGGGAGCTATAGGCCCTTTGGGGCTACAGCTCGCGAATGCAGGCGATAAAACGAGAGGTGCCAGAGCCAAGGACGTTTAAGGGCACAAGTTCAGTGGAAATTCGATAAGGGTTTTACTTTTCCGTTTAAGAGAACGACAGATGTCTCTCTTGCTTGTGGCACTCCGTAAGGTACATGTTAATAATGGTCTGGTAGAGCAGCACGCCCGCGCGTTCCTTGTACAAGTTCGCTATACAGTATGAAAGACATCGCAGCAGGCCTATACCAGGCCTATATCTCCCACACAGGAATCGCTTGAATGTTGTCGTCGATCATGTAGGGTTTTTCCGCCTGACAAATAACATTGCCAAAGCCAAGTTCGTAGTCGGCAA
>CAYQCM010000109.1:0-3560 GCA_964416045.1 uncultured Eubacteriales bacterium
TTCGGCAAGTTGTCGGCATATCCGTAATCAAAAGCCGACAAAACCCAATTTTGACCGGTTGAAGAAGTATTTTCACCATTTCCGGGCAATTTCGTACCTGTAAACACAAGAGTATTGCCTTCTATCCAACCCGGCCACCACGACTGCGTATGGTACACATTTTTAGGCATATAACCACTTTCGCTTTGCGGCACTCCATCTTCGTCGGTCCACTCGGCAGTCCACGAAATGTATGTATCCCAGTTCTCGTCGGCGGAGCTTGCAGGCTCCGTTTCGGGTTTGTAATACGTTATGGTATAGTTTTTTATGCAACCATCCATATCGTGTGCCGAACCTTTTATTTCGTACCATTCATCATCGGGGAGTCCATTGCCGTTGTCATCTTTTGATACCATTATTACACCGGGTTCGGAGCCATTTGTAGTGGCATTGCCGTAAACCTTAAAGTCATACTCCCCATCCACATTGTAAATACTATGATCGAAGCCAAAGGTTACGTAGCCGCCGAAACCGCCCAAACTTATCAGTGTTCCGGCTCCAACGCCTTCAAGATTTGCCTGAACCTTGTCAAGGATATCGTCTTCGGTTTCTCCTTCCATCCATGACGGGTACGTGTTTATAAACTGCCCCGGGGCCGGCACAAACTCGTACACGGTTTCAATGTAGGGAGAAACCGAAAACATGGCCGTAGGAACAATAAACATCAAAAGAGTAATAATTTTCTTCATAAATATTGATTATCAGTAATAGAATGCAATGGCCGATGGTATGTCTCCGGTGGTTTGTTTCCATTTGAGGGTTCCGTCTGCATTGTAATAATACAGCGTACCGGGTGAAACATAATCCGAAGCATCCGTTAGAATAATTTCGCGCGTAACCGGGTTTACCGCCAATCCGTAAGGTACAGTTATGCCGGTTTCTGTGCCGTCTGTAATAAACGAATTAGATATAACCTCCTCTGTAGATACGTTTATGAGGCAGAAACCGACCTCCTCTGCTCCCGTTGTAAGGTTGTATTCCCAACTGTACAGGTAGAGCGAATCGCCTACTATGCAAATATTTGAGGCCGGTACGTCAAATGTCCTTTTTATGGTTTCGCTACGCGGGTCGAAGCAATACAAATTCGACGACGTTTCTGCATAATCTCCGCGATTGGTTATGTACAAATCTCCGTATTTGTCGGCCCTTATGCGATGTGGATTTACGGCTATCTCTATTTGTTTTTCCTCGGTAAAACTTTCCATGTCGATTACCGAAATGGTGTTATCGTAATCGGGGGCAAGGTAACCGCCACTATTTGCAACATACATCTTGGGGATGCCATCGGAGGTAAAACTGCCATCGAGAATAACCAATTCTTCGGGGTTGTAGCCAACCGTACATGTACGTGTAACTTGAAGGGTGGCTGTATCAATTTCTGCCACATAGCCCAACTGCTTATTGCCCACCTGCACTGCACCGGCGTACGACGTAACATAAGCTTTGCCATCCCAAAACGCGATATAGCGGCAGTTGGGCACGTTTACAGAACCAATGTGTATTGCCGAATCGGCAGTCATAACTTCTATAAGATTCGAACAGTTGATTGCTGCATACAGCCGGCTGCCATATATTTTAAGATCGTTACCTACATCACCCAATTCCATTGTAACATTGGGATTACGCGAAGGGAAGATATTAAGCGAGTAAACTCCGGTAGTGTAATCATAATAATCCAACGATGCACTGTTTGTTCCCATATTGCCTTCATTCAAAAGATAAAAACCTTTTACTTCGGCATCTGCATCGCCCTCCTCTACATTGGTTTCCTCAACTTCCAAAACCACATAATCGCGGCGGCAGGCCAAGGCTGCAAACAAAACAAACATCAGCAAAAGAAACTTTTTCGTTCTTTCCATTTTTCTGTACACAAAAAAGCCACGAAACATATATTCCGTGGCCTTATCGAGGTAAAATAAATTCTAAAAAGGATGTTGTAACAATATACCTAAAAACAAGCAAGTATTTATAAAAATACAAGCCCATATAGGCAAAAACAATTCCTCGCGGCTAAATCCTCGAAAGCCAAGCGGGCAAACAAACTTTGGCAGGTCTTCTGACTCCACTTGCAACCGTATTTATTTTATTCGGTTTTCTAAAGTTCGGCCTTCCCGGATTTTATTCCAGTGACAAAGAAATGAACTTGATAACAAGTGTTACAGCAGCGGGACTGTTTATGAATTTCACATAATTCCCTTTTAATTCGCGATTGCGAAAGCAACAGCAAAACCAAAGCTGTGGATACAATAAAAATAAGCATCAAAACAGCATATCTCCTATGCAGATGCGAGGCAAAGTTAGATATAAATCTTAAACGAACAACCAAACCCCATCATTTTAACATTAGCAGAAAGCTGAAGCAAGATTGTACGCATAGCATGTGCCGCAATTTGTAATAATGAATAATATCCTCATTACAAGGCCTGTAATGGCGATTGGTTACAATTATATGACAAAGTTTATACTTAATTGTTACAAATAACACCAACTTGGCAAGTTTGCGCTGCGATTTTAATGCTCAAGTTTATTTGGCACTATCTTTGCCTTAACAACTGAAACAAACAACATTTATATAATATTCCCACCGGTGGTTGCACAAGGCAGCCTCTACCGGAAATATTTAGAAATGGAGGTTAATATGAAAGCACAGAAATTACAGCAATGCTAAGCGCATGCCGGAACTAATTGCAAGGCAATCGGTTCTTATAACCTTAAAATAATGCTGTTGAAAAGTTGCAGGTAATTAACAATTTAAATTTAGAATACCATGTATCACGTTATAACATATACCGGAAAAAAAGATGTTGAACTTTTCAACCGTTTGTTTGACAAACACAGCAGGTTCAACACCGAGAATAGCGATACTGATGCCGAAGTTTAAACAAAGGCAAGTAAAAAGCGAAAAAATATTAGCAACTAACTGAATAATAGGCTTTAAGGAACAAAGAGGGGTGGGCTCGAGCCCACCCCTCTTTGTTCCTTGTTTTTTTCAAAAACAAGAGTTAGTTACTTACCTTACATTTATCTTTTGAACTGTGTTACCTACCTTAACAATGTATATACCTATACTGTTAACAGGAATAACAGTTGATTTGCCTTGGTAAACAGTGCGTCCGTCGATTGAGTATACAGAAATCGAGGCATTTTCGGCATTAACCACATATATTACCCGCTCGGCCGAATAAATAATGGGGTCAATTTCATCATTTTCATCTACCGACGAAGAAGAGCCACTATCGCCATAATCGGGAACAATTGTTCCACTGCCGCTTTGACCCGACACAGTATAATAACCTCCGTTTACAAAGGTATAATCAGCTGTTTGGGGACTTCCGTTATTAGAGAATATTATACCCGTGGGCATATTGCTTTCGCTTAGCGGATTATTTGAATAGTTGCCGTCATAAATCCACTTCCAAATAACATTGCCGTTTGAAGCATAACCCATTGCTTGGCAAGCCTCACCGGGCCATGTTCCGCCGGTAAAGTTGTCGTTATCGTTCCAAACCCATGCATATACG
>CAYQCM010000110.1:0-3485 GCA_964416045.1 uncultured Eubacteriales bacterium
AGGAAATTTTGCCCGCCGGGGTTGCTGAGTATGTAAAAAAACTTTACCCCAATGCCGAAATAGTTGAATTGGACATCGACAGCCGCGGCTACGAGGTAAAACTAAGCAACAGAGTAGAGATATCGTTCAACAACCAAGGTCAGGCTGTTGATATCGATTTTGATGATTAAAAACATTTGTGTTTTAATCGTAGGTATACGAAATATCCTCTTTTGTGCTAAACAAAGAGGATATTTTTACGAAGTACCGCGTAATCTTGCATAAAAAAGAAAATAAAGTCTTCGCTTGAATATAAATTCGCATATTAAAAATTTCACTCGTCGGCCATTTATACAAAATTCAGCCCGACTGATTAGCGGAAATTTAGTAGGACAGGCAATATCGTTGTTGTTCTACTTGCTGCTCTGCCGAATTTATTCGCCCGAAGACTTCGGTGTTTTCGCCACATTTATGGGATATGCCGGCTGCTTGGGCATAATCTCCACGGCATCTTATCACTACGCCATTGTTCTACCTGATGATAACGAAACCGTTGATGCGTTGGTGCAGCTTTGTGCCATATGTGTTACCGTTGTTTCGTTGCTGACACTGCTGGCGATTATCCCCGCCAATCTTTTTATTTTTCCCCAATTGTACGACAATACCAAGTTGGGAATATTTTGGTTTATGCCCTTGTACGTATTCTTTTACGGTATTTGGGCAACGGTTGAGTTTTGGAACATTCGCCAATCAAATTACAAACTGCTTTCGACCTACCAAATAAACCAAAACTTAAGCTCATCGGTGGCCAAAGTTCTGCTCTATAAGCTAAGGAACGGCTTTGGTTTGGTAATTGGCACCATAATAGGCCAGGTAATTGCATTAGCAAGCGCATTGGTTAAAAAACCTACTCCCTTGCGAATGATGCTGAAGCGAAAGCAGCGGTACATGATAAAAAAAGCTGCAAAGCGTTACAAATCTTTTCCCGCATTTTCGCTTCCGCGCAATACCATAAAGTACGTGTCGAGCAATTCGGTTTACATGATGCTTGCACCGGTTTTCGGCACATACGAATTAGGCCTTTTTTTAATGGCGGCCACCTTGTCGCAACGCCCGCTTATGTTGGTTAACAATGCCATTGACCACAACATAATGCAAACCTTGGCCGATAAACTAAAGGCCGGCTTGCCGTTGGCGCCGTCAATTAAAAAGTATGTAAAGTGTTCGGTGCTTGTAATGGTATCGGCATTTATACTGCTCGGTTTTATTGTAAAACCCTTGTGTGTATTTTTGCTCGGACCGGAGTGGGAAATGTCGGGCGTGTATTTGCAGTATATGCTGCCTTGGCTTTGTGCATCTGCCATTTTTTCTCCCCTATCGAGCGTACCCGATTTGCTGATGGCTCAGCGAGCCGATATGTTTTTTGAAACGGCCAATATTCTAATACGCATTGCCATGTTGGCGATTGGCATTGCCGCACTTAATTTTAATGTAGCCATAATTGCATATTGCGCCGGCTCGTTTGTTGTAACCGTGGCACACGGAATTTGGTGCGTATATTTGATATGCCGCTACGATAAAAAAACAGCCTCCACCCACAATGATTGAAGTAAGCAAATACAATAACAGCGATAGGGCGGCTTTAGAGGCGTTTCAAGCTCAAGTTGATTCGCTTACAATATTCCAAACCCCCGCCTATTTCGATGCGCTGAGAGCGGCTAAAAAGCCCGTTTATTTTTTTGTGGCAAAAAGAGACGGAAAAATATGCGGCTCGCTTTTGTGCAGCACCATAGCGCAGCGCTTTGACAAGCGGGCAATCTTTTCCGGCATTGGAAACATTATGGGCATGCCCGTTATCGAAGGCAACGATACTGAAGCCCTGCACGCGCTTTTGGATGCCGCAAAGGGTATAAAACCTCGCAGGCTTTTTTTGCAAATGGCTCCGGTTTATAACCCCGGTGGCATAAAACAGTTTCTTTTAGACTACGGCTTTGAATTCCGCCCGCATCTTGTATTGCAGCTTAATTTAAATCGCAGCGAAGAAGAAATAACAGCCTCGTTTACCAAGGAAAAACGAAAGAACATACGCAAGGCCGAACGCCTCGGTTTGGAGTTTAAAGAACTTGAGCAACCAAACAAGTGGAAGGTTTTTGAAGACATAGTAAAAGCCACCTATGCACGGCTGCAAATACCCTGCCCCGATATTGACCTTTACAAAGCGTTGGAAGAGCAAATGCCCGGGGCTGTAAAACTTTTTGGCGTATATACTGCCGACAAGGTTTTAACTTCGGCCAGGTTAGTGCTTTGCCACCAAAAGCTTGCATATTGCGCCCTAATGGGCTACCATTCCAAATACAACTCCATGCATATAAACGAGTTATCGTACTACGGAACCATACTGTGGGCAAAGCGCAACGGCTACAGTTTGCTCGATATGGGCGGCGGCGGCAACCCAGAAAAGCCGTACGGCGTAAGAGACTTTAAAATGGGATTTTCGCCCGAGGCGCTAAATTACGGGCACTATGTTTTACCCCTGCGCCCCACACTTATGAAAATTGCAAAATGGGGCTACCGGCTTTTTTACAGGTAGAGATTATAACACTACAATAACATCCCTGCCCGGCGGGAGGATTAATCGGCCTGCCTGTTCTTAATCTGGTAGATTACAAAAAGTTTTTTGGCGATAACAATCCTTTGTAAATCAGCAAAAGCGAGAACATTTTTAAACCGAGTCACCCAAACCGGGTGACGCGAATTTGCAAAATGCTCGCTATCAATACATTACAAAGTGCCAACTTTCTAAAATGACGAAGTCAGATAAAAATCCCCAACCCTATCCAAAAAATATTCCTCCCATAGCTTAAGTATAAGTTTTTGAATGAGCCTTGCCGCTTCTACATTTTTGTGTACATTTACACATATATGTAAAGGTTTTTTATATGGAAAAGAAAGAGTATAAAAATCGCATCCGAGTTATCCTTGCCGAGAAAATGATTACAAATACTTATCTGGCAGAACAACTCGGAGTATCAAAAATGACAATCAGCCGCTGGTGCACCAATACCACTCAACCCAGTGCCCCACAGCTTATAGAAATTTCAAGAGTGCTGCAGTGTGATATGAAGGATTTGTATGAACCTTTTGAGTAAAAAAATGACAAAAAATAAATATACATTTATTGATTTGTTTGCCGGGTGCGGGGGACTTTCGGAAGGATTCTATCGACAATTATTGGATGCGCTCAAGAAAGTTGGATTTATCTCATCATATAAAAACGATAAAGATAAATTGCAAGTATATCATAAGATGAACCATAATTGACGGGTTATTTAAAGGCAGTTTTATTTAAGAAATTAGATATGAGTATTGATCTATATAAATTAATCGGCGAAGCGACAGCTTACGACAAAAAACAGATGCTTGAGCTCAGACGACCCAAAAGTTGGCTCAAAAGTGTTTCTGCTTTTGCCAATGGTGAAGGCGGCACACTGATATTCGGTATCAGC
>CAYQCM010000111.1:0-3483 GCA_964416045.1 uncultured Eubacteriales bacterium
CTCCGATGACTGCTGCCAAAACTGTCCCAAGCCCCGTTGTAACCAAAAAGGCCGGAAGCAATATTTGCCCCGCTGCAAGAACCAATACGGCTACACCCAAACTTGCACCCGAGCTTATACCTAAAACGTAAGGCCCGGCCAAGGGATTATTGAATAGGGTTTGCATAAGCAGACCCGCAACCGATAATCCTGCCCCGCACAAAATGGCGGTTATGGCTTTTGGCAGCCTAAAGTTTACTATTATGTTTGAAAAAGCGTCTTGAGTATGTTGCAACGAAAGGCTCTCGAGCACCTTTGAGGCAGGAATGTTTACGCTGCCCAATAGCAAATCAAGCGTAAGCGCAATAACAAACAACAGTGTAATTGCGGCAAACTTAACGGCTATTTTTCCTTTGGCACTCATTTGAGTTTTTCCATAAAGTATGTTTCGTCACCACTGAAGAGCTCGGGGTGGAAAATTATCATAAGGTCTTGCAACAATATGTCGGGGCGTGCAACGCCTGTTTCCCAAAAATCGTTTCCGCCGTTATTGTTGCTGCGTTTGCGTTGGTTGAAAACCTTCCCCGTTTTAAAGGCTTTAAACAGAGTCAGCCTGTTGTCGGCGGTTTCAATTTCTGCCAATGTGTTCACGTCGGTGCCAACCCAAACATCGGCTTGCTCAAAATCTACCATAATGGTTTCGAGGCTTAGGGGCAAACTGCCGTAACCATCGGTATTTGAATATTTGTAATCGGCGCCCGCATCAACAAACAAACCTGACATATAATTATTGCCTGCCGGCATGTACCAGGTTCCCTTATACGGCATTCCGGCCATTACTGAGGGGCGCGTTTCAACATCTGCCGCCAAGGCCTTCAAATCGCGATAACGCTCGCAAATTTCATCAAATATACTATCGGCCTTGGCTTGCTCGCCGAACAATACTCCAAACAGTTTTATCCATTCGGCTCGCCCCAAAATGTTCGGTTCCATCCATTCCACATTGTATATAACAGGTATGCCGGTGGTTTGCAGGCGCTCAATGTTTTTGTCGCTGCCGTTGTATTTGGTTACAACAATTGCTTGAATGGGCAAGGTTGCGATTTTCTCAAAGTTCATGTCAAAAGCATCGCCAATATCGGTGCATGTTCCGTTTTTAATGCGCTGCAACAGAGCAGGGTTATACACATATTTTGAACTTGCCATGCCTATTACCCGGTCAATACAGCCCAATTGATCGGTAAAACCCAAATGTGCGCAAGAATTAAGCGCTATTTGTTCAACCGGCACCTTAATAACGCAACCATCGGAGGGGACTTGTACGGCGGTATCGCTTACAAGATAATATATGCCGATAATGGCACCATCTTGCCAAGGGTCAAGAACTTTAACTGCGGTGTAATCGTCAAAGTATTTAATATTGAGATACTTGGCATATTTTACGGATGAATCTTCGGTTTTAACGGCAGATTCGGCAGCATCGTCATTGGTTTTCTGCTTGTTATTGCCGCAGGAAATCAACAAAAGGGAAATCAACGCGATTAAACCAAGTTTTTTCATTTTAAAATTGTGATAACGAAACGATTAGGTTTAGTTTGTTTTGTTGTGAAATCATTCGATAAAATCAGTATTCTACATCAGTAAGGAACAAACCTTTTGCAGGGGCTGAACTTCCGGCAAGCCTGCGGTCTTTTCCTTCAATTGCGCGGGCAAATTCGTCTACGGTAAGTTTGTGATTACCAACCGCAAAAAGCGTTCCCACTATTGCTCTTACCATGTTACGCAAAAAACGGTCGGCTTTAATGGTAAAAGTGTAGTGCCCGGGGGCCGTGCACTCCCAGCCGGCGTGCATCATCTTGCAAATATTGGTTTTTGCATCGGTGTGCAACTTGCTGAAAGTGGTGAAATCATCGAAATCAAACAGCCTTTGCGCAGCTTGGTTCATAATATCAAAATCGAGATTATAATGAACCTGTAGGGCGTATTTTTCCAAAAACACGTTTTTGTAGGTTGTTATTCTGTATTGATAAGTCCGCGATTTGGCGCTGAAACGGGCATGCATGTTTTCATCAACGGGATAAATGTCGAAAACCGAAATATCCTTGGGCAAAAAACCGTTCATGCGCGTAACCAAAAAAGCCGGATCGTCCAAAGGCATTTCCAAATCGAAATGGCTTGTCATAAGTTCTGCGTGCACCCCGGCATCGGTACGGCCTGCGCCAATAACCGTAACATTTGGCAGGCGTAAGAGAGTTGAAAGGGCTTTTTCCAATGTACCCTGTACACTAATTCCGTTGGGTTGTACCTGCCATCCGTGATATAGCGTGCCATCGTAGGCTAATTTCATAAAATACCGTTGCATGTCGGGTATTGCTTAAAATTGATACTTGTCGCGGCGTAGCGGATAATTGTTGCGCAACCACTCAAATTTTGACGGGTTCTTTCGTAAAGCGGCATCATCATCGCAAATGTCGTATTCATGGTCGCAGGGCGGGGGCGCAACATCAAGTTTAATATTCAAGTTGAAAAATTCGCACACTGCTTTTGCCGCCATATATGTGGCATTGGCCTTTCCATCGGCCGAATATCCCGCAATGTGCGGGGTACTCAACAAGGCTTTGTCCATTAGGCGGGTGTTAATGTTCGGCTCGTTTTCCCAACAATCAATTATAACAGGGTTTGACGCCTTTTCCAACACCGCATTGTCGCAAACCTCGCCGCGAGCGCTGTTTATAATCAGCGGGTTACGCTTGCATGCCGACAAAAATTGAGCATCGCACATGTGGTAGGTTTCAGGAGTAAGAGGCACATGAAAACTTATAATGTCAGCCTCGTGCTGCAAAACTTCAATTGAGCTGAATTCATCGCTGTTTTCGAGCTTTTGGCGCGGGGGGTCGTTTTCTAAAACCTTAAGGTTTAAGGCTTTTGCCACTTTCACAACTTTGTTGCCCACATTACCAACCCCAACTATGCCGATGGTTTCAGCCTTTATGCCGTGGCTGAGCGCATATTGCAGTGCCTGATATATGTAATTTGCCACCGAATTTGCATTGCAGCCCGGGGCGTTGCGCCACTCAATGCCGGCTTCTTTGCAATAAGCCGTGTCGATATGGTCGAAACCTATGGTAGCCGTGGCTATGAATTTTACTTTGCTGCCTTCCAACAACTTGCGATTGCATTTGCAGCGTGTACGAATAATCAGAGCATCGGCATTTTTTACATTACCCGCGGTAAACTCTTCGGGGGGGAGGTAGGTAATATTGGCCACGTCCTCAAACAGCCCTCTCAGGTAGGGAATATAAGCGTCCGCTATTATTTGCGGTTTAATATTGCTCATACAGGGTAAAAAAATCAAATTCTTCTTCTATAACTTCAGTGGAATCTTGAGCTTGCGGTTCAAGTTCTTCTATTTCTGTTTCCGTTACTACTTCTTCAACCAATACTTCATCAGACTCTTCTGCAGCTTGTTCATCCAACTCTTCAAACGGCTCTTCCTCCGCTTGT
>CAYQCM010000112.1:0-3474 GCA_964416045.1 uncultured Eubacteriales bacterium
TATTTTGTACCCTGGTTCTCTATGATGACCATATAAAATAAAAAAAAAAAATGCTCAAATATGTACGCACCATCTTCATGATATCTATAATCAATAAATATCTTCCATTTTAAATTCTTTTAATAATTCACGAGTTCTTAACACATTTGTGGCAACAAATATTGAGTCTTTAAAAACACTTAAAATCAATGCTCTGGTAGTGACAATTGAGGAACCTACCAAAAATTTTTTAGGTTTTGAAAATTTATTTTTTGGACTCTGCTCAGATAAACTACCTTGTTTTTGGGATTCATAGTCAGTAGGAGGCAGGTCTTTCATATTAACTAAAGGAGAAAAAATTATAGAAGACAATAAACTCAAGTATAATTTTTTACTAGATAAACTTCCTCCAACGATTTTTTCAAGATTATCCTCTGATATTTTATAATTATATTTAAACATATGATATAGAAATTTTTTAAAGTCTTCTATTGTATATCCACCAAAAATAGATATGCAATAGGCATATGTGTATTCAATTGTTTCTTTTTAAGACAGTTCTTTAATTAAACTTTCATCTTATATGATTTTAATAAAAATTTTTAAAATATTATTTATGTTATTCTTTCTGTTTTATTGAAAATATCACATAAAATTAAAACATAATTATATAATTATTGCTAAAACATCAATATAAATTGATATTATGTATTATGTTTTACTAGAACTTATATTTAATATTATCCATAATATGATATTAGAAAAAGGAGAGTAATTAAATTTATGAATAATACAAAAAATTTTGGAATCATTGGTGGAGATAAGAGAAATTTGTTTCTGTCAAAGATACTTAAAGAAGATGACCACATTGTAAAAATATGTGGATTTGAAAACTTAGATTTATATCCAGACCTAAATAAAATATATGATAACTTAAAAAATATAATGTCTAATATGAAATATATAATATTTCCAATCGTTCCTACTACCGATCAAAAAACAATTTATGCACCTTTTTCATCGTCAACAATTATAATTGACGATAAATTAATTAATTTATTAGAAAATAAAATAATATTTTGCGGTAAAAAAGAATCACTATATGCAGCTAACAATAATTTTAAAAATCTTACAATCAGAGACTATTCTTCAAGAGAAGAATTTATGATTTTCAATGCTCTCCCAACTGCGGAAGGGGCCATATCTATTGCTTTAAAAGAATACGATAAAATATTATCCGGCAGTAATTGTTTAATCACTGGGTTTGGTAGAATAGGAAAAGTACTTGCCAAATTATTAAAAGCATTTGAATGTCACGTAGAAATAAGCGCAAGAAAAAATATAGATTTATCCTGGATTGAAACACTAGGATATACTCCTATTCACGCTGATAATCTTAATAGTATTTCTAAATACGATTTAATTTTTAATACAGTTCCTTATATGGTATTTGATAAATATTTATTATCCACCTGCAAAAAGGAAACTATAATTATCGATCTTGCCTCAAGCCCTGGTGGGACTGATTTTGAATATGCAAAGGAAAACAAAATAAAAGCTTTGCACGCTTTGGGTTTACCCGGAAAAAATACTCCGTATACAGCAGCAAAAATAATTAAAAAATCTATATATAAAATAATTGAGGAGGAAAATTTATGAAAGAATATACCGTTGGATACGCTTTATGCGGATCATTTTGTACATTTAGAAATTCGATATCTCAAATAAAAAAACTTATCAAAAATGGCTTTAAAATTATTCCTATAATGTCATTTAATGCAGCAAGTACAGATACAAAATTCGGTAAATCATCTGACTTCAAGCAAGAGATTGAAGATATATGTAAGACTAAAATCATATCCACAATACCTGATGCTGAACCTATAGGTCCCAAAAAGATGGTAGATATAATGGTGATATGTCCGTGTACAGGAAATACTTTAGCAAAACTTTGTAATGCTATAACAGATACACCAGTAATTATGGCTGCAAAATCCCACTTAAGAATACAAAGACCCGTAGTAATAGCCTTAGCAACTAATGACGCTTTAGGCGCCTCTGCACAAAATATAGGAAAAGCTATTAATATGAAAAATATATTTTTTGTACCCTTAAAACAAGATGACCCAAAAAATAAACCTCAATCGTTGGTAGCTAATTTTGATCTTCTTGAAGAAACTATAAATATGGCAATTAATAATAAGCAAATACAGCCTATATTCCAATAAAAAGGTTTTACCTCCTTACAAATATTGTCTCTTTTATCTGACTAAATATATTTTCCCCTATGCCTTTTACATTCAATATTTCATCAATATTATAAAATCCGCCCATTTTTTCTCTATAATCTATTATAGCCTGAGCTTTACTATTACCTATACCCCATAAATACGTTGATAAAATGTCTTTGTCTGCAGTATTAATATCTATTTTTTTACTAATATCTCTATCGCAATATAAATTAATATCCTGACTATATTTAAAATCTGAATTATAAATATTATAAACGACAAAATCATTTTTATAATTGTCTAAGAAAAAAAGTAATAATAAAGAAATATAATAAATATATGAGATTTTACCAAAATTCATACTAATAATTTATCTTATGATTATCAATTAGATTTAAGTCTAAATCTTTTAGATAATTTTTAAATTCATTACCTATTTCCGGATGAGTTAAAGCAATTTCCACAGATGCTTTCATTATTTCCAATTTATTTCCCATATCATACCTTTTTCCTTCAAAATCCACCATTATCATCCCTTTTTGACGCGCTATTTGTTTCATTGCATCTGTAAGCTGTATCTCTCCACCGACTCCTGGGGAAGTTGATTCCAAAACATCAAAAATGTCAGGTGTTAATATACACCTTCCTAAAATTGAATATAAAGACATTACTTTATCTAAAGTGGGTTTTTCTACCATATCATTACATTTAAAAAAATTCTTTTCTAAATTTTCTACTTTTAAAGAACCATATTTATGAATTTCATCTTTTGGAACTTCCTTTGCCCCTAATACTCCTAATTGATACTTGTCAAATGCTTCAATAAGTTGTTTACAAACAGGTGTATGACTAATTATTACATCATCACCGTACAAAACAGCAAAAGGCTCATTTCCTACAAATGGTTTCGCACATAAAATAGCATGTCCCAATCCTTTTGCCTCTCTTTGCCGACAAAAAAATATGCTGCAACGATCAGATATACTTTTAATATCCTCTAATAGACTCAATTTATTTTTTTCATATAAAAAATTTTCCAATTCAGGTGATTTATCAAAGTGATTAGCAATAATCTCTTTTCCTCTGCTAATAATTATTAAAATTTCTTCAATACCAGAATCAACTGCCTCTTCAATAATATATTGAATAGTGGGTTTATCTACAATAGGAAACATTTCTTTAGGCATTGATTTAGTTCCCGTAAGGACTCTTGTCCCAAATCCAGCGTCTGTTATAACCGCTTTTTTTATTTTCATTATTAACT
>CAYQCM010000113.1:0-3388 GCA_964416045.1 uncultured Eubacteriales bacterium
AAAGATAAAAAACGCCGATTTCATGGGAATTTTAGCCATTAACTGTCAAAGATGATAGTTTATAATATCTAGGTATCACGAATAATTCCATCAATGTCATCATTATTAAGCTCTAAAATTCGCATTTGAAGCTTATTGATGATAATAATTAACTTATTCAATAGCTTATTGTATTATTCTTTCAAAAATTTCCCACACCTTTCCTGTGTTTTTAAAAATCATATAGAGAATTGACGCTTACATTAATATAGTAGTCAAAGACCGATTTTAACATATAATGTGTTTTGTAGGATGAATTAGAGAAAAATTCTTTAACTAGATTTTTGTAGTTTTAACTGATAAGATCATATCTCAAAGTTGAAAATTGAACTTTTCAAATTTCTCGAGTTTCCTCGTAGATTTCTCATACATTGCTTTAATTTTCGGATTAGATTTTGAATAATCAAAATTAATGTCACTCTATGAACCTGTAAAATCATTAAAATTCCCGAATCTTTCGGATTCATACGGCATATTTGGAAATTTAAGGATTTTGGCACAAAAAATATTTTGGTATTGACATTTACAAAAGGATGATACAATGTAAGCGGTTTAAATTTTAGGAGGAAGTAACTTGATTCTTTACTCAAATAGGCCTTATAGGATGTCGGTTACTGACTTCTATGATTTGAATCTATTTTTGTTTCTTAGTAGTCACTTGCACTCATTGACTTCAATCCGCCGGTAAGATGTCAAACAGAACAAGTGGCGTTTAAAAGGAATTAAAGAGACATCTCATACTCGGTAAGGAGTTTCACATTGTATTATTGTCTCTTCTCTTCCTGATATACCTAAGAAAATGGCCATGTCTATTTAGTCCATTTAGTTTGCAGTTTTAAATACAAGCAATTGACCAGTTATAAACTTTTAATTACTGGATCTTTTGATGACTTAATTTTGGAGGATAACATGAAAAAAGTCAAAAAACTAAGTTCGTTGATGCTGTTGTTTTTAGTTGGTTTAACTGGATGTTCTGGTGATTCCACTTCTTCTGAAGATTCTTCAGTTGGAAGTGATAGTTCTATCACTTCTTCTACTACTGAAGATAGTTCTTCAGAAATTGATAACTCTCAATATGAGTGGACTATCAATGTTGCTTCGCCTGCTGAACATACTTCTTTAATCACTAAACAATGTGAAGCCTTCAAACAAATAAATGGCTATAGCAACATCTCTTTCAATTATCTTCAATATTCAGAAAGTGATATTGATACTAGTGTCACTGATTGGTCTTCATCATCTGCTCCTGATGTCTACGCTTTTGCTTCCGATAGGATCTTAGCTTTAGCAAAACTAGGAGCTTTAGCTCAAGTACCTTCTATTATTTCTACTACTTTAAAGACTGAGATATCAACGAGAGCTATTGAAGCTGGCTCATTAGGTGACCAAATGTATGGATATCCTTATTCTGGAGATAATGGATATTTCCTGTACTACAACTCAGATTATGTTTCTGCTACTCAAGCAACCACTATCGAAGGCATCCTTGAAGCCTGCAGAGTTTCTGGACTTAAATTCGCCTATCCTTTAGGAGAAGCCTTCTATTCGATGGCTTTCCTATCAACTTTTGGTGCTTCTTATAAAGTCACGATGAACGAGGACTTCAATGATATCTCTGACATCTCAGCCACATACAATACTACCGCAGGTTTAACAGCAGCGAAAGGGTTAAAAGAACTTATAACTGACGAGAATGTTCTCGTCGGCGACAGTTCTATCATCGCTTCTCCTTCGGCTGCTAATGGAATAGGAGCTATCGTTGGTGGTTCTTGGAAATATGCTGAGTTTGAAAAAGCAATCGGTGCTAATAAGTTAGTAGCCACTAAACTTCCTACTATCACTATAGACGGACAAACTGAAACTATTAACTCCTTCTTAGCTTACAAACTATACGGAGTTAATCCATTGGTTTCTTCTACTGATTCAGATAGATTAGCTTTTGATCACGCCTTAGCCGAGTACTTAGTCAGTGCTGCTGCTCAAGAAGCTCGCTTTGACGAATTTAACACCGCTCCTACTAATGCTTATGTCTCTTCTTTTAATAAAGTAACTTCTGAGCAATATATCAAAGCTATCATTGATCAATCTCCTTTTGCCATTCCTCAAACTATAGTTCCTGACGGATTATGGGAAGCACCTTCTTCCCTCTATCAAGGTATCCGTGATGGTTCTATCTCTACAGATACAGAGCTTGAAGAAAGTCTAAAAGCTCTCAATGATGTTCTTATTAAAGTCGACTAATTTCTAACTTCACAAACGGATGGTGGAGAGAAATCTCCGCCATTCTTTAATATATGACTTATCACTTTGTTCTCTTATTAAATCATCTAATTCTTTGTGATCTTCAAACGTAAAATTGAATAAATCCCATTGATTTGCTATTTTGATATTCGTCAGAAACAATGTTCAACGACATCTCGCAAGTTCAATTACTTTTTGTTCTATACTAGAAAAAGTCAGCAACGTTTTCTCAGCCTTATATATGACTATATACCGAACTTTTATAATCACAAACAATAAATAATCGAAGAACGATGATTTTATTCCCACTGAAAATGCACAAGTCTTATTGAAGGAAAATTAGCTTGGAAATCTAGTTTATTTTAATAATCAGTACTTAACATGTTTGCAATCAAAATTGTTAAAAATCATTCTTGCTAATCGGAAGTAATCGCAACTCTATTTAAAAACAAATTTTATTTTCTATACTTAGAATGCTTGCTACTTTTTATTGTTTGTACTAAATATGTTATTTATAACTAACCGATTGCACTTAAATACCACTTGTTATTACTATATTCCATTGTACACTGATCTGTGTCAGAAGAAATTTTTGCCGCACCTCTGTCATAGTTTCCACCAATCATCCAATCAAGATTTGCTGTGGCTGATGTAGAATACAGATTACTAGCCTCAAGATATATACCTTGGTAATAAATGTAAGTTTTTGTACCAGTAGTTATTGAGTGAGTTGTTGAATTATAAGTAACTTCTTGATATGTGCCAGATAATTGTAATTGGTCGTCCTGATACCAACTATTTAAGAATCCGCTGTTCATTATCAAAGCATAGGTATTAGTTCCGTTAGTGACTAACCCAGTTCCAGCATCATAAGTTCCACCATCTATATTTGAATTATCACTAACAATCACACCCTGTGAAATGATAGGTGCATTTAGATAATTCATAACCATAAAATTACCGTCTCCATCCATTGTCTTAATGGCATTACTAGCTCCATTAATACTTCTGCCTGCATGTGCCAAACACGGAATAATTCCGGGTTGAGTTTGGTTCTTATAAACTGAATCATCATTATATAAATCTAGAGATTCATTGTTTCTATAGT
>CAYQCM010000114.1:0-3338 GCA_964416045.1 uncultured Eubacteriales bacterium
ACGAAGAGCTTGAGCTTTTTTATAATAAGCATCATAGTATCCGGAACTTAAAACATACGTACCTAAAAGAATTCTTCGCTTAACCTCTTTTCCAAAACCTTCACTTCTGGTTTTACATATCATTTCATCTATACTACCGTAATTGTTAGTTTGATATCCATACCTTATACCGTCAAATCTTCCCAAATTAGAAGAAGCCTCAGCACAAGCCAGAATATAATATACTGAAAGAGAATATTTAAGTTCCGGTAAATCAAAATATTCTACCTCTACACCCATAGATTTATAAGTTACAATAGCTTTTTCTACGGATTTTCTAACTTCTTCATCTATTCCGTCAAAATACTGTTTCGGCACTCCCATTTTAATTCCTTTTACATCATCTTTAAGATGAGAAAAAGTATTAGAATTTATATTTTGATTAGAAGTGGAATCATTCGGATCATATTTAGAAATAGCGTCAAAAACTATAGAAGCGTCTTCAACGGTCTGAGTAATAGGTCCTATTTGATCAAAACTCGATGCATAAGCAATAAGACCATATCTTGATACGGAACCATACGTAGGTTTAAGTCCAACAATTCCACAAAAACTAGCAGGTTGCCTTATAGATCCTCCCGTATCAGAGCCCAACCCAAAGGCCGCGATATTTCCACATACAGCAGCTGCCACTCCCCCTGAACTTCCCCCTGGAACATGAGATAAATTATGAGGATTAAAACTTGCTCCAAAACAAGAAGTTTCGCAAGAAGAACCCATAGCGAACTCATCCATATTGGTTTTACCTAACAAAACGGCGTTTTGATTCTTTAAAATGGACCAAACAGTTGCATCATATATCGGAATGTATCCCTTAAGTATCTTAGAACAACAAGTAGTTTCAATTCCATCTGTGGAAATATTATCTTTTAAAGTCAAGGGCACACCTTCAAGGATAGATATTTTTTCCCCGGACGATATTTTTTTATCTACTTTTTCTGCTGTCCTATAAGCTAAATCCTCACTAAGTTTTACATAAGCATTAAGTTTACTCTCGCTAATTTTTTGAAAATACTTTTCAGTAAGTTCTCTGCACGATATACTCTTAGAAACGAGTTTGCCGTGAATTTTATTTATAACGCCTCTATCACCCATCATATTTCCTCCACTTAATATCTGATACGTCCAAAAAATTATTTTGATTTTTTTAAACAAAAATACCCGCTTTTAGTATCACTAGCATTTTTTAATATTAGTTCATTACCAAAAGAATCTTTAACTTCATCTTCTCTAAAAACATTTACCAAACCACCTATATTGTCAAAAGCATTTTCTTTTGAATCAATACTTTGCACCTCGTTAGCAAATTGAATAATACTATCCATTTGTTTAGTAACTTCATCTATTTCACTTTCGTCTATAAACAGCTTGGATAGCTTTGCAATATTGATAATTTCACTGCGATCAACCAAAAAAATCACCTAATTTCTTATTTTTATATGAACGTCTCTTAGTTGCTGTTCAGATACATCTGAAGGAGAACCTAACATCATATCCTGCGCATTACTATTCATTGGAAAAGCAATTATTTCTCTAATATTTTCCTCTCCGGTTATAAGCATTATCATACGATCAACCCCAGGAGCCATTCCTGCATGAGGAGGAGCGCCAAATTTAAATGCGTTATAAAGAGCAGAAAACTTATCGATAATATCCTCTTCGGTATATCCGGCCATTTCAAAAGCTTTTAACATTATTTCTGGGTCATGATTTCTAACGGCTCCGGAAGAAAGCTCTATACCGTTGCATACAACATCGTACTGATACGCTAAAATTTCAAGAGGATCTTTATTTACTAAACTATCCATACCTCCTTGCGGCATAGAAAATGGATTGTGAGTAAATTGAAGTTTTCCGGTTTCCTCATCTATACCAAACATTGGAAAATCTACTATGAAACAAAATTCAAATCTATCTTTATCAATAATGTCTAATTTTTCAGCCAATTTTGTTCTTATCTGACCTGCAAATTTTGAAGCTGCTTCTTCTTCGTCAGATATAAAGAAAAGTACACTGTCCGGCTCTAAATTAGCAAGTTTATAAAGTTCAATTTTTTTATCATCAGGAATAAATTTGTCAATAGGGCCAGAATATTTTACTTCTTCAAGAACTTTTATATATCCAAGACCTTTCATACCTATTTCAGTAGCAAATTTTACCATTTCATCAAAAAATCTTCTTGGTTTTCCGCCGCAATCAGGAACTTTTATAGCTCTGACTGTTTTCCCTTTAAAGGCAATGAAATCAGAATCTTTGAAAACATTGCTTACATCAATTATTTCAAGTGGATTTCTAAGATCCGGTTTATCAGTACCATACTTAAGCATTGCTTCTTTATAAGTTATTCTTTTAAAAGGAGATGAAGAAATCTTTTTATTTGAAAATTTACTAAAAGTTTCATAAAACACCTCTTCAGTTACATTCAATACGTCTTCCTGAGTGGCAAAAGACATTTCAAAATCTAATTGAGAAAATTCTCCCGGAGATCTATCTGCTCTTGCATCTTCGTCTCTAAAGCAAGGTGCTATTTGATAATATTTATCAAATCCTGATGTCATTAAAAGTTGTTTAAAAATTTGAGGAGCTTGAGGGAGAGCATAAAATTTACCTTTATGCTTTCTGCTGGGAATCAAATAGTCTCTAGCTCCTTCTGGGGATGAAGCGGATAAAATCGGAGTTTGTATTTCAGTAAAACCAAGACTTTGCATTTTATTTCTTAAAAAATGTAAGATTTCCGAACGCAGAACTATATTGTTATGAAGCTTTTTATTTCTAAGATCCAAAAATCTATATTTAAGTCTAAGCTCTTCTTTCGTATCTGTGGAATTAGTCACTTCAAAAGGCATACTATTTACTACTTTTCCGAGAACTTTAATATCATTTGCTTTAATTTCAATAAATCCTGTTTTTAATTTACTATTTATATTTTCCTGACTTCTTGCAACAACATTTCCACTAACCGAAATAGTACTTTCTTTTGGTATGCCTCTAATCATATCAAAATCGTTTATAACAACTTGTACAAGGCCATAATGATCTCTTAAATCCAAAAATGTAACCCCACCATGGTCACGTACGTTTTCTATCCAACCAGCAACTCTTACCTCTTTACCAATATATTTGTCTGTAATATTTCCACAGTAACAAGTCCTGTACTCATTTTCCACTAGCATATAAAGACAACAATCCTTTCTAAATTTACAGCTCAATACAATAACTTCATTGTATACGTAAGCAGTATTATACCACTATACAAACTAATGTTTCAATAATTAATACGCCATAAAAATTTATATAAA
>CAYQCM010000115.1:0-3296 GCA_964416045.1 uncultured Eubacteriales bacterium
AGTTTCAAGGTCTTTAGCAGCGTGTGAGGGGGCCGTGCTCGTTGTAGATGCTTCCCAAGGGGTAGAGGCTCAGACCCTTGCAAATACTTATTTGGCAATAGACTCAGGTCTTGAAATTATGCCGGTAATAAATAAGATAGATTTGCCAAGCGCCGATCCGGATCGGGTATGCAAAGAAATAGAAGATATTATTGGTTTACCTGCTCTTGATGCGCCTAGAGTATCGGCGAAATCGGGAATAAATATTAAAGATGTACTTGAAGGTGTTGTAAAGCTAATACCTCCCCCATCGTGTGACGATGAGGCTACTTTAAAGGCGCTTATATTTGATTCATTTTATGATGCTTATAAAGGAGTAATAGTATATGTTAGGGTAGTTGATGGAAAGCTTAGGGTTGGGGATAACATTAAATTTATGGCAACTAAGAGCGAATTTACGGTTGTAGAGTGCGGATTTTTAAAGGCTACAAGTTTAGAACCCAGGGAAGAATTAAGATCCGGAGAAGTGGGATATATAGCAGCCTCCATAAAAACGGTAAGTACGGCTAAGGTAGGAGACACTATAACACTGAGCAGTAATCCGGCAAGTAATCCACTACCCGGATATCGGGAAGTAAATCCAATGGTATTTTGCGGTATTTATCCTCTTGATGGATCAAAATATGCGGATTTGAGGGACGCGCTTGAAAAATTAAGACTAAATGACGCTTCTCTTACATTTGAACCTGAAACGTCAACTGCGCTTGGATTTGGATTCAGGTGCGGATTTTTAGGACTTCTTCATATGGAAGTAATAGAGGAGAGGCTTGAAAGAGAATATAATATAGGTATAATTACGACTGCGCCAAGCGTAGTTTATAAGATCAACCTTACGAGTGGAGAATCCATCTTTATAGATAATCCTTCCAATTATCCAAACCCGGCAAATATAGAAAGCGCCGAAGAGCCCATGACAGACTCGCATATATACTCACCATCAGAATATATAGGAAATATAATGGAGCTTTGCCAAGATAGACGAGGTGTTTTTGTGGATATGAAGTATATTGACACCAGTCGAGTGGACATACATTATAAATTACCTTTAAATGAGATAGTGTATGATTTTTTTGATGCACTCAAATCTAAAACTAAAGGATATGCTTCATTTGACTATGAAATAGCACAGTATAATAAATCTAATTTAGTCAAACTAGATATAATGCTTGGTGGAGAAGTCGTAGATGCACTTTCTTTTATAATTCATAGAGATAAAGCTTATTATCGTGGACGTAAAATGGCTGAAAAATTAAAAGAAAAGATACCTCGCCAACTTTTTGAAATACCGATTCAGGCATGTATTGGAGGTAAGATAATTGCAAGGGAAACGGTTAAGGCAATGAGAAAGGATGTACTTGCCAAATGCTATGGAGGAGATATTACGAGAAAGAAAAAACTTTTAGAAAAACAAAAAGAGGGTAAAAAACGTATGAGGCAACTAGGAAATGTAGAAATACCACAGGATGCTTTTATGTCTGTACTCAAATTAGAAGATGAATAATTTGACTATTTTATAACATAGAAGGTTGACTTTTTTATCTATATGTTGTAAATATATAATAGAAATTATTTTAAATAGGAGTGATTAAAAATGAATAGAATAATAGATGAAGGAATGGTTGCTAGTGTAGCTCTGAGTTTAAAAGAAAAAAATAAATTTGATATTACTAAAAATCGTCGTATGTATAAAGACCTTTATAACTTACAAAATATAGCAAAAATGGGAGAGATAGACCTTTATTTTACACAAAGTGGTGATTGCACCATTTTAGCTTACACTCGTGGTCATGAAATATTAAAAACAAAAGTAGTAACTATATAAATTATATTTAAAAAAACAACTTATAATTTTATTGACAAAACTCAAGATAAATAGTAATAATAAGCATATATATTTATATATGCTTATTTTTTATATAGGAAGGTAGTGATTTTTTTGGAAAACAATATCAAGCAGACTTCTGAGCTGGGATATAAGAAAGGTTTTTTTGATGGAATACCCATTTGTCTTGGATATATACCGATTGCTTTAGCGTTTGGTATATCAGCCTCGAAGCTTGGAATGAATATATGGGTTGCCCAACTTATGAATGCGGTAGTTTATTCAGGTTCTGGAGAGTTTGCCGTACTAAATTTAATTGAAGGTGGAGAGGTTTCGATCATAACATTTGCTCTTACACTTTTAGTTATTAACTGTAGGTATTTACTGTTATCCATATCTATGGCTCAGCATCTAGATCCAAGTATGAGTTTTTTACAAAGGGTTTGTTTTGGAATATTTAATACTGACGAAATATTTGCAGTAGCCGTACAAAACCCAGAAAAACTCAAAGCGCCATATCTTTTCGGATTAGTTACTCTTCCGTTTTTAGGATGGTTTTCCGGGTCGATAGTTGGATGTTTATTTACAAATATATTACCAAAATCAGTAGGTGATGCACTGGGAATAATTTTGTATGCTATGATTATAGCTCTTGTTATTCCTCCAGCTAAGAAGTCAAAGCAAGTACTATTTATAATAATAAATTCTATACTTATGAGTGTGCTTTTGGAGTGTAACCCTGTAATAACTAGTCATATAACATCCGGTTGGATAATCATAATATGTGCGATGGTGTCTGCAACTTTAGGCGCAGTGTTTTTCCCTGTACATAATTCTGATAATAATACCCAGGAGGAGGCAAAAGTACAATGATAGATTATGGAATGCTTTTAAAAGCTATAGCAGCTATGGCGGTAGTAATGTTCAGTTTAAGAGTTTTGCCTCTAATATTTTGTAAGAAGCCGATAAAAAATAGATTTATACAGTCCTTTTTGTTTTACATACCATATGCAGTACTTACGTCAATGGCAATTCCGGAAGCATTTCATTCCACGGCGAGTGTACCGTCAGCTATAGCTGGAGTAGTAATAGCATGTATACTGGCATATTTTGAAAGGGATCTTTTGACGGTTTGTTTATCAGCTACAGTTGCAGTATTTATAGCGGATCAGTTAATGAAATTTTTAGGATAAGAAAAAATAAAATTATTAAGTTAAAAAGCTACTAGATAAAAATATCTAGTAGCTACTTTTTTATATTATTCGTCAAACAAATCGCCAAGGTCTTTATACCACTCCGCCGCTTTTCCGTAAATCAACACATACCACCCAATGTTAGCAATGGCTAAATAGCCACAATTGGCAGTAATATGCAATTTTCAAGGACTTTCAAGACCTCAAGTATCTAAAGAAACTGGAATTCCAGTTGATACACT
>CAYQCM010000116.1:0-3241 GCA_964416045.1 uncultured Eubacteriales bacterium
ACCTATAAATAATGTTTCATTATTTTTATTGTCCCTTATTATATATGTAAATGGTCGATTAGCTTTGAATTTTTTGTAAATTTTTGGCGGAGAAAGTGAAGTGGTTCTGATAGATATTGCGGTTACTGCTGCTGCTTCTGTTCCTAATTCATCTACTTCTATACATGATTTATGTATCACACTGGAAATGTATGGGTTTTTAGATAAGTTTGAGAACATTATATCTTTAAAATCAGAATTTCTAGGGTCAAATGCTTTTTTAATTCCTATTTCTTTCATTATTTTTTGGAGTTCTAGTGATGTTTCTGTTTTAAATTTTGGAAGTTTGATTTCTACATTTGAGATTTGTTTTTTATTTATAGCGTTATCTATATTTTCAGGTGTTACTGATTTATTTTCTTTTGGTAATACAACATACATACTAATATTAGAATTTTTATATTTCATTTCTACCAATTGTAAATTATCGTCTTCAAAGTAATTGAATTTTCCTTTTTGATTCATAAAATCCACTGACTTTAAATCACCGTTATAATTATAGAATATATCTTTGTGTGTTTTTTCTTTTTTAAATGGTTTTTCCCAATCTGCATTGAAATATACTGCGTTAATAAGAACAGATAGGAAATTAGAATCATCTATTATTTTGTCTATTTTTCCATGAGTACTTTCTTTAACCCAGTTGTTAATTTCTTGTACGGCATTTAAGCTGTTAACTTCCCTTGCTTGTGCATCAAAGTAATGTCTTATCTTTTTGGTATAGCTTTCGTTAAATTTTGGACTTAAATTCCAACACTTATTAAGCCATACGGAATTTGACACTTTTATTACATTCCCCTGATTATATGAAGTTATAATATCTTTGAAATGAGAGTTACTTTTTTCTATATTATCTATGCCAAATGACTCTAAAATCTCTTTTTGTGTATCATCTTTTGTGCCATTTGCAGCTAACATAAACGCACTCTTTATACTAAAAGGGGATATCATTACATTTCTTTTATTATCAGATACTTTATCTAGTATATTGAATTCCTTAGATAAATCAGAAGGTATTTTTTCACCTTGAACTATAGGAGTTATCAAAAAAGAAGTTAAAGTAATAAAAGAAAATATTTTTATAAAGAGTTTTTTCATATTATTATCCTTTCGATTTTTATATTTGATATAATTATACTATACTATTATAAAAAAGTAAAGATATTATTAAACATAGATAAATTTTAGACAGAAAAAGTATTATAAATGAATTATATATTAAATCTTTAAAAATAAATAATTTTATTGAAAATGAAAATAATAGTTGTATAAGTACTCTGCCATTCATTAAAAATTTTAAATATCTTAATTTTAAAAAACCTGTAACTTTTTTGTTGGAGAGAATGGTGTTGGAAAATCTACACTTATTGAAGCTATAGCTTTAAATCTGGGATTTAATTCTGAAGGTGGCTCTAAAAATTTTAAATTTTCTACTAAATCCTACACATTCTGATTTATATAAGTACTTAAAAACAGTTCGAGGGTCTAAACGTCCATTTTTTGAGATCCGAATCTTTTTATAACTTAGCCACCAATATTGATGATATGGATAAAATAGAATGTCCTCTTCTCCACATAAAAAACGCTTATGGCAGAAAATCACTTCATAATCAGTCTCATGGCAAAAGTTTCTTAAGCTTATTTTTTAATAGATTTTTAAGAAATGGACTATATATTTTAGATGAACCTGAAGTGTTGTTGTCTCCCCAGTCTCAGATGTCGTTATTAGTTAAACTTAATAATCTCGTTAATTTAAATTCTCAGTTTATTATTGCTACATACTCTCCTATATTGCTTTCTTATCCTTTAGCATAAGTTTATGAATTTACAGAAAATTCTATAGATATTACTGAATATTCTAAAACTCACCATTATATAATTACTAAACAATTTATAAATTACCCTGAAAAAATTCTGGATATTTTATTTAATATTTCAAATTATATGATAGTAAGTAATAATTTGTTTTTATATAATTATTATTGTAAGTTCAAAATGGGTCATATATAATTATTTTGAGGTGAAGATATTGTCTTATAAGAAAAATGTTGCGGTAATTATTCCGTCTTTTGATCCGGATGATAAATTGTTGAAAGTTGTTTCAGATCTAAACTTAGCAGGATTTGAAAATATAGTTATAGTAAATGATGGTAGTAAAGATAGTACGGTTGTTTATTTTGATAAAGTAAGAGAAATAGCTAATTGCAAGGTAATTTTTCATAGTGTTAATTTAGGTAAAGGACGAGCCTTAAAGAATGCTTTTAATTTTATTCTTACGGATTGTCCTAAGATAACTCATGCAGTTACAATTGATTCAGATGGTCAACATAGCATTGAAGACGTAGAAAACTGCTGTGAAGCAATCGAGGAAAATATAGATACGTTAATATTAGGTACCCGAGACTTTTCTAGAAAAACTACCAATATTCCTTTTAGAAGTCGTTTTGGAAATATTTTGACTAAAAAAATTTTACAGTTGTTTTGTGGTATTAATATTACAGATACTCAAACTGGTCTAAGAGTGTTTTCGAGAAAATTAATGAGGGAATTTATGACAGTATCGGGAGAGCGTTTTGAATATGAAATGAATATGCTTTTGTTTGCCAAAGAAACAAATATTAAAATAAAAGAAATTCCTATAAAAACAATATATATACAAAATAATAAAACATCTCACTTTAATCCACTGCTAGACTCTTTAAAAATTTACGCAACTATTTTAAAGTTTATAATTTCTGCCGCTGTTTCTTTTATTATAGACATTACCGTTTTTACTTTATTAAATAAAATGTTACATGGAAAGATATCTTCTTACGTAATAGCTTCGGCATATTTAGCAAGAGCAGTTTCATCATTATTTAACTATTTTATTAATAAAAATACGGTTTTTAAAAATATAGGATCATATTCTAAAACTTTAACAAAGTATATTATTTTGTGTGTTATACAAATTACTTTGTCCGCTTTTGCAACACAGTTTTTGCTTGATCTGACTCACATTAATGCTACTATTATTAAAACAGTGGTTGACGTTTTACTATTTTTAGTTAGCTTTAAAGTTCAAGGAGGATGGGTCTTTAAATGAAAACTTCTATTTTTAAGTTTAAAGGCAAATATAATTTATCATCTGTACTTGTGCTTTTGATTTTTTCTTTTTTATGTTGTATACCCATTTTTTCCAATAGATCTTTTCCCATAACCG
>CAYQCM010000117.1:0-3202 GCA_964416045.1 uncultured Eubacteriales bacterium
GTCGCTATGGACTTTCTTGTTAGGTGTTCAACTTGATTTTACAATCAACCTTTTTAAAATTTTTGAAATCACGTCCTTTAATGTGGACCCTTTCTCGTTAAAAAAGGCTGTTACCTGATACGTCACCGTTCCCACGGTGTATTGCCTGTCCTTTTGTAGTTCTATTTTTTGCATGGCAGTATCCCTCTTACATCTATGAGGTGGGGAAGCGTTGGCTTCCCCACGTTTCGTTATCATGCCCAATCCAGCACAAACACCAGTGTCAGAACATTGGCGTCCGTAATGGGCTGGGACGTGGCGGACACTTTTGCCGTGTAATCCAACGGCAGCGTGCTGCCTTTCTGGATCGTCCAGTTGCCGGACAACTCCAAGGCTTCTTCGCCGCCGGTTTTGGTAGTGGCTGCGCCGTTAATGGAAAAGCCGATTTTCTTGGAATCCACTTTTTCACCGGCCATATTGGTGGCATACGGAACGAGCGACCAGCCGTTATTTGCCTGGATAGTCAGGCTCGTGACCTCCACGGCATCCGTGGAATTGTTGACGACCTCTGCATTCGTCCCGGCGTAGACTGTCCCATCCTGCGCGACGGAGAGCGACAAATTGGCTGGGACGGTGACGGAAAACACCACGATCAGCTCCCATTTGGCGTACAGCGTGATATCGCTCGTAAATGCTGTGGCGTCCAGAGAAGTCACTCGCTCAGTGCAGGTGCTGTCCGTGTACCAGCCGAGGAAATAATAGCCCTCCTTGCTGGCGTCAGGCAGCGCCGTGGCGGTGCCATAGGTATGCGTGGTGGGATAACCACTGGCCTGCGTGCCGTCGAATGGCTCGCCGCCCTCATTGAAATATGAGATGCTGTAGGTTTTCGGCGTCCAGTGGGCGTAGTAGGTGGTCGCGCCGGTGCCGGTGAACACGGTATCCTCCGTGACTTGGACGCCGCCCGTTTCAGCCGTGTACCAGCCGTCGAAGGTATAGCCCGTTCGACTGGGTGTGGTTGGCAGGGTCAGCGTTTCGCCGTAGATCTGGGCGGTGGTTTCCGTGGCTCCATTGCCCAGAGCCCATGTAATGGTGTAGGCGTTGGCGGTGAACTGCGCGTAGAACGTCCGCGCGCCGGAGATGGTCACGGAGCTGTACAGGCTCGAGCCGGTGGCCGTCGTATACCAGCCCTTGAACGTATATCCGGTTTTGACCGGCGTATAGCTGGGGGCCGTGGCTTTACTCCCGTAGGGAACGGAAGTTGTGACGCTGCTGGCCCCGTTGACGGTGCCGCCATTGGTGGAAGCGTTCCACGTCACGGTATAGCTGTTGGTGGTCCAGTGGGCGTAATACGTCGTGTCAGCAGTACCAGTGAATACAGTGCTGGACGTGACCTGCGTACCGCCGGACGCCGCCGTATACCATCCGGCGAAGGTGTAGCCGGTGCGGGTGGGGTTGGAGGGCAGGGCCAGTGTTTCCCCGTAATTCTGCGTGGTGGTCTGCGTCGTGCCGCCGTTGCCGTTCCAGGTAATGGTATAGCTGCTGGGGACCCCGGCGGCGGTGATGCCGATGTTTCCGGTGATGCGGGATGCCGGAATGGAGATGCTGCCGGTGGACGCGCTGTAGGTGTACCGGCTGGTACTCAGGGTGGAGCCGCCGACGGTGACTGCGATACTGTCCGGCAGCGTATAGCCGGTATTCGCGGTGAGGGTGGCCGTATAAGCCGTATCCGAATAGGCGTAGCTGCCGCCGCTGGCCTTGGTCACATTGGTCAAATTGTAGGTGACGGAATAGGTTTCGTAGCTGCTCCCGCCGCTGCCGCTGCCGCCGGTTCCGGTGCTTTCGTCGCAGTAACAGGCGTCGTAGGTGTTGTTGGCGCAGAGGCTGAGACTGCTGCCGTAGATGCAGGTACAGCCGCCGCAGATGGCGCTGCTCAGAGATGAAATGCCATAGACATCCGTGATCACCACCTGATGATTTTCCGCCAGCCAAGCATGATTTTTGATGCTGTCATGCAGCTCCGCCACGGCCAACGTCAGGACGGCAGTCTCGTCCAGTTCGGAAATTTTGAACGCGCCGTCCGCGATGGTCAGCGGGTCGCTCTCGCTGTAGTACAGCAGCACAGTTTGCAGACTGTCGCAGCCCGCGAAGGCATCCGTACCAATGACCGGCGTGGTGTACGGAATTTCTGCCGTTTCCAGATTGACGCAATCGGTGAACCAGTAGGCCAGATCAGCTACATACACGGCCTCCATATCGTCAAACCAGACCTGTGTGATCTGGTCACGGTACGTTGCCCACGGCTGGTCTGCTTTGCTGGCAAACGTGGGCGTGGAGCCGCTGCCGCCAATGAACAGGACGCCGTTTTTCAGCGTCCAGGTGACGGAGGTACTGCCAATGGTGCCGGAAGCGGCGTCTTCGGAGATGGTCGTTGTGACGGTTTCCAGAACAGTTTCGGATTCCATGGTTTCCTCAGATATGGCCGTTATGCCGCTTCCGCAGGAACAGTCTGCATCGGTTTCCTCCGCATCTTCGACACAGCACGGCATGGTGCAGGTCCCCGCTGCACAGCAACCGGCTGTACTGATCTCGGATCCTTCCGTGATATCCGTCGCCAGCGCGGTCACGCCAAGAGAAAAGAGCATTGCCACAACCAGAAGCATGGACAGCAGGCGGCGGGCCTTTGTTGTAGTTATCATACCCCTCCAGAAAGGAGCCGTCAACGATGCGGAGGATGTCATACTGATAGTCGCGCCAATAGCTTCCCGCCAGATGGGCGGCGATGTGGGCCAACTGTTCGGACAGGCCACTGCTGCCGGGAATGCCATAGGCCGCTTCCAGCGCCGCCGTCACCGCCTGCTCCTGCTCCGGGCCGTAGTGCCAAAGGTTTAGTGGACGGGGATTTCCTCGTTCCCCTGTGTCGGCTATGTCAAAGACGTAGCGCACCCCCAGCCTGCCGTGGGAGGAATCCAGCAGGGCAATGCCTTTGGAGCCGCGCCGGACATACCGCCGCATTTGCCGGCTCCAGAGGTCATACTCCGCGCAGGCCGTGGCGTCCGGCCGCTGGGCGTGGATCAGGAGCTGGTCCGGGTAGCTATATTTGTACAGCCGCGCGGCGGTGTTCAAAAAGCCGGTCCAGCCCGCATAGCTGCCGGTGATCTCCCGCGCTGTCTGCTCCGCCAGCTGGGCAAAGGTCTGTACGTCCGCCGCCATAGGCGTCCTCATG
>CAYQCM010000118.1:0-3115 GCA_964416045.1 uncultured Eubacteriales bacterium
AATAAATGGATGAAAGGAAGATATACGAGTTATAGTTATAAATCTTTAAAAAGGTCAATAAAAAATAGTAAACCGCTTGATAGAAATACTGCTGATATGGTTGCAAACGCAATGAAAGAATGGGCTATAGAAAATGGCGCGACACATTTTACACACTGGTTTCAACCTATGACAGGCATTACCGCTGAAAAACATGATAGTTTTATTAAGCCTACGTCGAATGGAAATGTCTTGATGGATTTTTGTGGAAGCGAACTTATAAAAGGTGAACCTGACGCATCAAGTTTTCCTTCAGGGGGATTACGTGCAACTTTTGAGGCAAGAGGATATACTGCCTGGGATCCGACTTCGTATGCTTTTATTAAAGACGGTTCTTTATGTATACCTTCTGTTTTTTACTCCTATAGTGGAGAGATTCTTGATAAAAAGACCCCCCTTTTAAGGTCTATAGAGGCTGTTAACAGACAAAGTCTTAGAATACTTAAACTTTTTGGTAATAACGATGTACAAAATACTTATACTACAGTAGGAGCAGAACAAGAATATTTTTTAATTGATAAAAGTGACTATGACAAAAGAAAAGATTTAATTTTATGCGGTCGGACTTTGTTTGGAGCTAAACCAATAAAAGGCCAGGAACTGGAAGATCATTATTACGGGGCTTTAAAACCTCGAGTTTCCGAATTTATGAAAGATCTTGATATGGAACTTTGGAAACTGGGTATTCCGGTAAAAACAAAACATAACGAAGTAGCCCCTGCGCAGCATGAACTTGCTCAAATTTATACGGAAACCAATTTGGCAACTGACCAAAATCAAATTACTATGGAAATTTTAAAAAAAGTTGCAGGAAAGCATGATTTAGTATGCCTTTTACATGAGAAACCTTTTTCGGGTATAAATGGAAGCGGCAAACATAATAACTGGTCTATACAAACGGATAGAGGGGTAAATTTACTCGAACCTGGAGATAATCCCAGAGATAATATGCAGTTTTTAATATTTCTATGCGCTGTTATTAAAGGCGTGGATGAATATGCTGATCTTTTAAGAATATCGATTGCAAGTGCAGGAAATGATAACAGACTAGGAGCCCAAGAAGCTCCTCCTGCAATAGTATCTGTTTTTGTTGGAGATGAAATACTCAAAATTTTAGAATCTATTGAAAAAGGCGAAAAATACGTAAGTCCTGACAGAAAAAAAATTGAAATAGGCGTAAATGTTCTGCCCTCTTTCCCTTACGATACCACAGATCGCAACAGAACTTCTCCCTTTGCCTTTACGGGTAACAAATTTGAATTTCGTATGGTTGGATCTAATATGAGTATATCAAGCCCTAATATGACTCTTAATACAATCGTCGCCGACGAGCTTATGCAGTTTGCTGACAGACTTGAAAAATCAGAAAATTTTGAGTTAGAAGTAGGATCGCTTTTAGCCGAGGTTGTAAAAAAACATAAAAGGGTTATATTTAATGGCAATAATTATTCTGAGAAATGGACTTTAGAAGCTAAAAAACGAGGTCTTAATAATTTACCGACGGTTGTGGATGCTCTTAGCCGTTATTTAGATGAAAAAAACATTTCCTTATTTGAAAGACATAAAATTCTTACTCGTAAAGAAATGGTTTCGAGGTGGGAAATACAGCTTGAAAATTACTGTAAAGTTTTAAACATTGAAGCCCTTACAATGAGTGATATGGTAAAAAGAGAAATTTATCCTGCCGTTTATTCTTACGTAAAAAATCTTGCCGAGGGGATCAAGCTTAAACTTGATATTGGTATACATATTTTAAATAGCGAATCTGATAAAGTTTTAATGAACAATTTAAAAGATCTTTGTAATGATCTTTTTGATCAGACAAATAAATTAGACGATATGCTTTGCACAGTTGACAGTATTAATGATACTATGAAGAAGGCTCGGTATTATCAAAAATCTATACTTCCTCTTATGACTAAAATCAGAAATATTTCTGATAATATGGAACTTTATACGCCGTCAAATTATTGGCCTCATCCCACATATACAGAAATACTTTTTAACATTTAAGAAGTTACTTGTTGAAAAACTTCGACGGTATCTCTATTTTTAAATTAAAAATGTGTTTTTTCTGACTAAAAAATATTAAACCCTCATTTTTTTCTACAGCCTTTTTAATACTGTTTATCCCTATTCCGTGCCGCGTCTTATCTTTTTTGGACGTTTTAAAATTTAGATCTACAACTTTATCTACTGCATTAGATATTGATATTATTATATTTACGTTATCATTGAAAATGTCAAGTTTGATCCATCTTTTATCTTTTTCTTTTATTTTTTCATTGGCTTCTATTGCGTTGTCAAGTGCGTTTCCTATTATTACGCATAGATCTGAAGGATCGATTGTTGTTTCAAAGTTTAGATTATTTATAAATTTAAAGTCAATATTATTTTGTTTGATTGCAGCCATTTTTGATTTTACTAAGTAGTTTATATATGAATTATCTAGATTATTGGAATGTATTTTATCGTCCGGTATTAGATCGCAGTAGGTTATTATCTTTTCTTTTGCTTTTTCATATTTACCTATGGTTATATATCCATGTACTGCAAAAAGGAGATTCTTTAAGTCGTGGTATATTACAGTTTTTTCAAGAAAATTTGTTTCTTTATATAAACTCTTTTTTTCGTATTTTTCTTTTACTATTTCTGATATTATAAGTAAAACAATAAAACAGATAGTTATCATAGATTTCTTATGATTTTCATAAAATATATCATTTATGCATATTATAATTATACAGATTAGAAATATAAATCTGAATACACGTGATGCGGTTAATTTAAAATTTATGTCTTTTGTTAGTATATTTTGAATTATGTCCTTTTTCAAGGTATTGACGCTTCTATTGATAATTTTAATCACCGCTTTAATTTCTCACAAGTTTTGTGATTTTTAGTCACATTAAAATTATAATAGGTATATCGATATTTGTCTATAATTTTTTTTTTAATCTTTTTGGTTTTTGTAAAGGAGAGCTTTATGTCGTATATTAAGACTCAAATTGAACAAGTTATAAATAATAATCCTTGTGAACCTGAATTTCATCAAGCGGTTATAGAGATTTTTAAA
>CAYQCM010000119.1:0-3099 GCA_964416045.1 uncultured Eubacteriales bacterium
ACTATGACTAGAATTATCTGCCATAAGAAAATCAATTCTTCCGATCATTCCCCATCCCCTCGATTTATCTCTAAACGAATATTCCGTCACTGTTTTTGCTTTCCTTTTTTTCTTTTGTTCTTGAAGGTATCCGTTAAAGAATTTTTCATTAGGAACACCATGACAAATAACATCTACAGTAATCAAGTTATCATAGTCTTTTTTCAAAAATCCATAAAGTCCTGCAACCTGGCAAGGGGTTCCAGAAAACAATACCGCTCTTCCATGGTCAAGATACTGTTTTGCCTGCTTGTATGTTTCGCCAATCTTACTCTGCACATATTTTGACCCCTGTAGTCTGGGAAGATCATCCATTGACTCTATTCCAATATGACGTGGATTTGCATAGCCATTGTCAAAGCTTAAAGTAGCACCAAATACAACGCCACCTGCCTTTAATATATTCGTAGCTATCGCAGAAAACACACCACCAGAGGCTGAAAGCATCAACTGTTTTTCATCCCTATTGGCTGCAGCAAATGCTTTTTGGGGCTCATTTAATTCATGTTCCTTTTGGTAGTTGCAGGCACTATTACATACCTTGCAATTTATACACAAATCACTATTGATTACTGGATAAAGGAAACCACCCAGATCTGGTTCCATTGTGATTGCGTTCTTAGGGCAAATGTTCATACAGGCACCACATCCGCAGCAATCCTTTTTATCAGAAAATAACTCAATAGCCATTTGCTTTCTCCTCATTCCAAAGTCGATAACTTCTACTTTCCTTCAATTGATTCTATTAGGAACTTTCTGCTATCTATTCTTCTCTGCTCAAATATTGTTTCAATTACTTCATAACCAATCTCTTTATTCAGTGTTTCTAAAATATCCGATGCCTTTCCCTCGCATTGACGGTCACTTAGTTGAAACTCATCCAGCAGTGAGGATACTTTTTTCACACGACTTGGATTTGTTAAATAGCAAGCAAATTGCCTGTGATTAAGCATTGAAAAGACTGCTCCATGAAAAGTTCCTGTAATTACATACTTGGCGTTACGAAACATCCACACCCATTGGAACGGAGAGATATTCACAGTTACATCGGTATATCTTTTATCACATTCTCCTGCGCCATAGACATTCAAATTATTTGATTTTGCAAATTCCAGAATCTTATCTTTTTCTTCTTCAGCAAGTCCATCACAATAATAGAACAATATGTATGGCCGTTTTACACATTTTACTGGATTTACCGGCATTCTATGGAGAAAAGTAGGATCGACTACGCGCTGGATTTTTTCATTGCGAATCATTTCCGCAAGCTTTTCTGTTAGTGAATCCCTAGCAGAAACTGCCACAAATTTTGGAATGCCCGAATTTACATAATCTGGTATTGTATGGCTTTCTGTTTGCCCTACACTTGGCGCATAGGCAATCAATTTCTCATGATCTAATCCTGCTCCAAACTTAACCTTTGCGTTGCCTTTCGATTCGTTATAGTTCCATACCTCATCACTTCCGACAACGATGTAATCCAATTTTAGTTTTTCAATATCCCATGCACTCAAGCAAATCCTTGACAGATTCATATGCTTTTTTCTTTCCCGTGCAAAAGTTGCCGGTAGTCGGATTTTTTGCAGCCAAGCCTGGAGATTTTCCTTTTTTTTATAAAACCGAAACCATCCCCCTGTATTTATGATGAAATGCCTCATATTTATGTAATTAACGATACAAACCTCATCATCTGGAAATAGATCTTCTAATGCTTTCTGTAATGAATATGCCTGCAAAAAAGCGCCAAAATTATTAATATATTGATGTGTTAATATACCAATTTTCATTTGGATTCCTCATATAATCTAAGATAAAGCTCTTGCAATTTTTCTGCCTCAAATTCAATGTTGTAATGATGATTGGAAATAACTCCTGTATTGTCATTCCTTTTCGTATCATTAAATTTGGCGATGATTGCGCTTGCCCAATCAGATATTGATGCTGTAAGCGAAAGAAACGTGGCCTTTGGAGTAATTGCGATTTCTTTTGTAACAGAGGCAGAAAATATGCAGGGCAAATCGTTTGCCTGGGCCTCTACTCCTACTACCGGCAGCCCTTCCCATATTGAGGGCAATACAAACACATCAAAAGCGTTATACCATTCATTAACATTGCCTACATTTCCTTCAAAATAAATTTTCTTATCTAGCCCTTTTTCGCTTACCTTCTTTTTAATATCCGGCTGTAATTCGCCGTCACCTAATAGGGCAAGAACCGCATCGGAATCATGTCTTGCAACTTCTTCAAACACATCGATTAAAAACGAATGATTTTTTTGTGTCATAAAACGCCCGACGTGACCTATAATATGTTTATTTTCCAGTCCATGTTTCTGGCGTATTTTTTTCCTCAATTCGTGTTGAAATACGAAGCGTTTTACTTCTATTGCATTAGACACCAGTACATAGTTGTGACTATCAACAACCCTATCTCCAAAATAGCACCGCGCTGCAGCTTCACCGCAAGAAAAGTGTTGATTCATATTTGTTGGTAACAACGCTTTGCATACGTGTTTAATTGGAAGTTTCCAATCTCTAGTAATACCTGCACCATGAGCATGAAAAATGCGCACAGGAATCTGATTTGCTTTGGCCGCATGAAGGGCATACACACCAAGCGCACCATTATGTGCTTCGACAATACGATATTCGGGGTAATCCTTAAAAAGCTTTTTCATATATGCCAGATACTGTGGGTATTTGGCGGGATTTAATCCGGGTGTATGAAAAATCCTGCCGCCCAATTCTTTTATTTCTTCGTCATAAGCTCCGGGCTTTTTCTTGTTGCACAAAAAGTCAAACTGTACTGTATCTCTGTCTATATGTCTATAGTAATTCATAAGTATTGTCTCGATTCCAGCTCGATCCATATTACTTACAGAATGTAGTATTCTTATCATTTTTATCACCTGCATTATTAGTGTAACAACATCCTTCAAACACTAAAAACGGCAATCACCATCAACCTGATACTCAACCCACCTGACATGTCAGACTGTACATATTAACTGATACTCGTCACCCTTGATATGTAGCACTCATTTTCTCGGACAGCTTTCCT
>CAYQCM010000120.1:0-3059 GCA_964416045.1 uncultured Eubacteriales bacterium
GGCCTGCGGCTTTTGCCATACGTTCAAACGGAAACACCGAATGAAGCCTGCCAAGATCACTCTCATTAAAACTCTTGCGGTATCTTTCCGGAACATCAGATTCTGTAAAGCCCAAAGTAGGTGAATTTCCGAAATATTTTGTATCTTAGCCATATCTTAGTTTGGGAAATTCCCCCCCCCATTTTGGCTGCTAAAGCTTATTTGCGGGGAATACCTGAAGATACAAAAAAGCCAACTAATTTGCAATACTTTGTATATGAATTAGTTGGCTAATTTTATGCTATTTACTGAATATCCCCTTTTAAGTGCAATCGCCGCATACTGCTGTTTCCCGAAGAAGCCTTGTATCAATGTTATGAGAACTATTGACACACAGCTTGCTTTGTTCTGATTTCGTCGAACTCACGAATATTTATATTTTTCAATCATAGAGATACCTTTATTAAATTACTTCTATGATTAAAATATGATTATGCTAACACCATGAAGGATAGTTATTACACCATTCTACACATTTTAACGCACAATTTTCTATACTATTTCCATAACCAATGTTAGTATTATTACACCAACATGTATATTCTCCTTGACCACCAAATATTACTTTCATTTCTGTAGGTGATAATTCTGCATACTTTTTTAAACTTAACTTTTTTAAATTCTTCATACTACTAGTTTTTAATTGATAAAATATTAATTATTTAAATGTCAAAAGCATATAGACATTGTTTCCGTTTTCTCGATCTATTTTTTCCATCAGTTCTTTTAATTTACCTTTTAGCCGATTATCGGCATATGCTTCTTCTAATTCAACCAAATCAAGTATGACAAGGCCACGATGAGAGGATGAAGTTAGTATCTCCGGAGCAATTTCTACCTGCCTCCCTTTGAAGTCGTCCATCTTAATCTCCTGTTCATAGACAGTACCATCTTTCTTGTTTTGCATCAGATACACCGAAGGTAATTTCCCATTTTGAACTTTTACTGTTATTTTCCGATAGAAAAAGTAGTCAGCAGCTTCCACAAATGCATTGGCATAAATCACCGGATCCATAGAATGAATACTTGGTTGCTTGATCAATACGGGTATTAATTCTTTGTTCTTATCAAAGAAGAAAACCGTATCTGTTGAATAGTCCGATAATAATAATCCATTCTTATAATTCACAATCTGGTTTTGTACACTGGCTACTACAGATACTCTTTGTTCATCTTGTTTTATAGCATACAACTTTACCTTTTCACCCGATGACACATCAAGGCGTTTTAGTTCTGAGCCATCAGCTTTGGATATTAATACAAAATTATCAGAATCAAACAATAAAAGAGAACCATTATCATGGTTAGCCATACTTGTGATTCGTTTATCATCCGACAATGATAAAGTGATTGTTCGTTTGTGTACACCCGATGAAGAGTATACAATCAACCTTTTTTCTGACAATATGTATAACTCATCATTTGCTTCATCGTACACTACTTTTGAGAAATAATTATATTCGTCAGGCCCGTTTCCTTGGTGATTGAATTTAGATTTCGGTTGCCCGTCTTTTGTAAAGAAAAGAAAACTGCCTTCCGAATAAAAGACGAAAGTATTATCTGATACATATAAAGGATTTCCGCCATATATGTAATCGTTTCCCTCATTCATATAAACATATTGTATATCGGCTATTTCAGATAAAAGTATTTCTTTTTTCGGATAGTCTTTTGACAGGTCTATTGTTGTCAGACCTTTCTCCTGTTCCTGAGAACAACTTGATAATATTAGGAGAGCGATAGCTATAAAATAAAAATTTTTCATCTTGATAAAATTATGAAATTACAAAATTACAATAATCGGATTATCATCCTCTTCTACTTGAAGATTTTTTTTCAATTCGTCTGAAAGTTTCTCAGGAAGAAGTAAGGCGCAAAATTTACCATTATTAGAAACATTCCGGATTTGTAATGGCTGATTGAATTTGGTATCAATCCATTGATCTCTATCCATTACTTTAACTGCTCCTGTTTTTTTCTGGTAAATGCCACAGCAGGCTTTTTGATTCTCCGCATAAAGACCTATATGGAAATGAAAATAAAGTAGATTTTCATTCTCTAATACATAGTCAATACTTATTTTATTTTCACAACCAGCTACATTCAAACGATCTTGATAATCCCAATGCCAATTACCTAGATTGAATATCCAGGAAGGTTGTAAACGATTCTCTTCGATAGAATAGATGGTATCATTAAAAGCCTGTTTAATCCGTATCTCTTGTTGGTATTTCCATAAAGAAGGACTATTAATGGCCGTGTAGAATTTCCTGTCTCCTGAGAATATGGCCATTTGTAAATCTCCTCCGTAGGAAACATAATTCCCTAAAAGATTTGAGATGGATAATAATTCATCTAAGGGAAGTACATCTTCTTTTAAGCCCGGGATCATCTCCAATGATTCTGATTTACAATCGTAGGTAAATAACGTAGGAGTTGAATGATCAATACATAATTTATTCTGTCCGTAAATTGTATCTGCAGTGATCAGGAAGCATGCTTGTGCCAGATTACAATGCAAATCATCACCCACGATGATTCTATTTATATAGTTATTTCCCACATCATAAACCAGCCAGTCGTTTTTCCATCCTAAAACATAGATGAGATTCTTTTGGCTATCTATCCAATAATTTACTTTTCCCCATGCATCTTTGGCATATCCTTGCGGATCTATACCTATATGACCAATAGTTGAAAGAAACTTTCCTGTTGCCCGATCAAACAACTTCAGACTCTGATTCGCCGAAGAAACTAAAATATAGTCATTGAATACGCGCATATCTGCTTGTTCTCCAATTAATGAGCTATCTGTTGTTTCCAATGGAATGTAAGTAATATCCGAAGTTATTTCAGAAAGTTGAATTGTTTCAACCGAATTCATGGCACCTTCCAGATTAATGATACGCAACTATATACTTTATTGTACCAACGGTTTTGTATAATGATTGGTTGCAGCAGTCATAAAAAACGCATCTAACAGATGCGTTTTAATTAGGGTTTGCCTTTTCAGTAGTAAA
>CAYQCM010000121.1:0-3020 GCA_964416045.1 uncultured Eubacteriales bacterium
TCAATATCGCCGATAGGAACGGCAATAAGCAGAATGTCCTGCAAAGCGAACACAGGAGAATTCCGAAAAGGCGGCTCACCTTTCTATTCGGAGAATTCTGCGAGGTTCTCGTGCTGACGCCGGGCGAAACCGTGCAGGGCATCGAGATTATCGAGAAACTCTCTATTGAGGACGGAAATGGAAATCGAGCAAAACTTGCAAGAACCAGAGATAGTGGAATTAGAATTGAATATTCATCTACTGTAACAATATAAAAAGTCCCGATACTATTTTTAGTATCGGGATAAAAATATTCAAAATCAAATTATTTTGTAAAGTAACTGTTTGAAAATTTTAAAAAGTCTTCCATATTCGAAAAATATTCTCTTGAAAAAATTAATATAAAATGCGATTTTATGCATACTAATTTCTTGATCACTCAGATTCACTCATGAGACAGGTAAAATTCTAATAATCTATTAATAAATTACCTTTGGCAGACATAGTTTCTTCAAAATTAGTATATCTATAATCAGGATTATTCTCACCTTTTCTCCGGTAGCAAAAACGATATTATGTACTACTTTGAAAACAGATAATATAAATATGAACATTAATTTACTAAATTTTTAAAATTTAATTTCCCTATACATAATATTATTTTTATCATTTTTTATGCTTTAACTTTTTTGAATCTAATAAATTATTTATATAATCTATAATAATCGCTACTGCTCCGTCCCCAGAAACGTTACAAGCAGTCCCAAATCCATCTTGGGCAACGTGCAATGCTATAATCAAAGCTATCATAGAAGGATCAAAACCTAAAATAGACTGAAGTATTCCAGAAGCAGCAAAAATCGCTCCACAAGGTACTCCCGGAGCCGCAACCATAACTATACCTAACATAAGCATAAAGGGGACCATATTTGATAGTTCTATAGGAACTTCATTTATTATCATAACGGCTATAGAGTTACATGTTATAGAAACAATGCTACCTGATAAATGTATGGTAGAACATAATGGTAAAACAAAATTTGAAATTCCCTCAGATACACCATTAGACAAAGCATTCCCTATAGAAACAGGTATAACAGCAACCGAAGATTGGGTAGCTAATGCGGTAGTATATGAAGGAATAACATTTTTTATAAGTTTCAAAGGATTTTTTTTAGAAATAATCCCGGCTATAATATACTGCATAAATATTACTGCAAGATGTATACAAACAATTATAAGAATAATTTTTGAAAATGAATTTAAAATTTTTTGTATATGTCCTGACGAACTCATTTTTACAAAAACACCAAACACATAAATGGGTATCAAAGGGACCATTATTTTATGTACAAAAATTTCTATTATACTATGAAATTCAGAAAATACATTTTTAAGTAAATGACTCTTAATACAAGATATTCCTATGCCAATAATAAAAGATAAAATCAATGCAGAAGTCACATCCATTACAGGTGGAATATCAATATGATGAATGTGTTTAGCAGTATTTGCCGTATCAATAGGATTTTCGAAAATTTTAAGAGCATTATTTAAAAGCATGGGAAAAATATTTATTGATACAAAATAAGAAATAAATCCTGATATTATCATAAATATATAGGATATTGAACAAGTTATTCCTAATAATTTTCCTGAAGAAAATTTTAAAGAACTAATTCCTTGAATCACAAACCCTATTATTATTAAAGGTACCGCAAAATTAATAAACTTAGATATGAAAATATTAAAAATATTTACAAAACTAATTATACCTTCCGGCATAAAAGATCCTACTATAATTCCTAAGGCAATCCCAATAGCTATTTTTAAAAGTAATCCATATCTTTTTAAAACTTCTGCCATAAACTGTCACTCCCCAAACAATATTATATTTATGTCAATAGATTTAACTATATTTTAGTATTATTGTGCACCAATAAATTTCCATAAAATATATTAATTAAGCTACTACTAATATTCATAAACCTAATTAATATATAAATTTTTAAAACAAACTATTAAATATTCTTGATTATTTCAATTAAACTTTCTTCTATAAGTTTAGCATTAGCCTTTCCTTTTGTTTCCTTCATCACTTGACCTAATAAAAATTTTAGCGCTTTATCTTTACCACTTAAATAGTCTTTTACTGCATTTTCATTAAGCTTAATAATTCTTTTGCATATTTCTTTAACTTCTTCGTTACTAATTCTTTGTAAAAAATCTTTTGGTATCACTTCTAAAACTTTTTTTCCGGTTTCTATCATTTGGGCAAGAGACTTTTTAGCTAGATTTATATTAATTTTATTTTCTTGTACTAATAACACTAATTCGTTTAAACTTTCAGGAGAAATTTTTATATTAAATTCTTGCTTGTCTGACTCGCTTTCAATATATCTAAAAATTACACCTAAAATTAAATTAGAAACGATTTTAGGATTATTAATTCCTTTAATAGACTTTTCAAAAAAATCAGAAATCTTTTTATATTTAATAAGAAGATTAGCGTTAGATGGAGAAATATCATACTCACTAACGTATCTTTTATATCTGTCACTTGCAAATTCAGGTAAATCCGTTTTATACTTTTCTATTTCTTCCATGCTCGTTTTAATAGTAACTAAATCAGGCTCTCTAAAATACCTATAATCATTAGCATTTTCTTTATTTCTCATACTTTCAGTTGAATTAGTTTCTTCCAAGTACCTTAATGTTTCCTGAGTTATTTTTCCACCATTTTTTATAATTTCTGTTTGCCTTTCAAACTCATAATCTATGGCCTTAGTAATAAAAGTTATGGAATTCATATTTTTAATTTCAGTGCGAACCCCAAATTCAGTTTCACCTTCAGGTCTTACTGAAATATTAACGTCACATCTCATAGATCCTTCCTGCATTTTACAGTCAGATACGTTAATATACCTCATAATAGACTGTAATTTTTCAATATATTCTTTAGCCTCATCACTACTTGAAATATCAGGGCATGTTACTATCTCAATAAGAGGTACTCCACCCCTATTATAATCTACAAGAAT
>CAYQCM010000122.1:0-2953 GCA_964416045.1 uncultured Eubacteriales bacterium
GTTGATGCCGTAAATGAGGATCAATAGCAACTGCTTTTTAACAAGCTGCAAAAGCATATAGGCGAAGATTTGAGCGGCAAAACCATTGCAGTTTGGGGGTTAGCATTCAAACCCAATACCGATGATGTGCGCGAGGCTCCTTCGTTGGTTTTGCTCGACAGTTTGATTAAGGCGGGATGCAATGTTCGTGCATTCGATCCTGTGGTTAAAACATTAAAGTGTTGTAACAACATAGAAATATGCAGTGATATATACGAGGCTGCAAAAGGTGCCGACGCCATATGTTTAGTTACCGAGTGGAAGGAATTCCGTTTGCCGGATTGGACATTGGTAAAACAGGCAATGAATCCGAATCCGCTGATAATTGACGGGCGCAATATATACGACAAAAACGAACTTGTTGCGTTGGGTTTTAGTTACGACGGAATAGGAGTATAAAAGGCTCGGCGGCAAAGTAATGTTATCCTGTATTTATATTGAATAAGTTTATGAAAAAGGCATTAATAACAGGTATTACCGGTCAGGACGGATCGTTCTTGGCAGAGTTTTTATTAGAAAAAGGATATGATGTGCATGGAACAATAAGGCGTTCTTCGGTAGATTTTCGCGAAAGAATAGCCCATTTGGAAGGTATGCCTCATTTTCACTTGCATTATGCCGATATGGGCGACTCAATGAGTCTGTTGCAGGTTATATCAAAGGTTCGTCCCGATGAAATTTATAATCTTGCTGCGCAAAGCCATGTGCAGGTAAGTTTTGATGTTCCCGAGTTTACTGCCGATGTTGATGCTACCGGGGTATTGCGAATTTTAGAGGCCGTAAGGCAGTGTTCGCTTACCGAAACCTGCCGTATTTATCAGGCTTCAACCTCGGAACTTTACGGCAAGGTTGAAGAAGTTCCCCAAAACGAAAACACACCTTTTCATCCGTACAGTCCGTACGCGGTTGCCAAGTTATACGGCTATTGGATAGTTAAGGAATACCGCGAAGCATACAATATGTTCTGCTGTTCGGGTATATTGTTTAATCACGAAAGCGAGCGCCGCGGCGAAACCTTTGTTACGCGAAAAATTACCTTGGCGGCCGCCCGTATCAAACAAGGCAAGCAAGATAAACTTTATATAGGTAATTTATCGTCGCTGCGCGACTGGGGCTATGCCAAAGATTATGTGGAATGTATGTGGTTGATGTTGCAGAACGAAAAACCGGAGGATTTTGTAATTGCTACCGGCCAACAGCATTCTGTACGCGAATTTTGTCAGTTGGCATTCAAGTACGCGGGTATAAATTTGCGTTTCGAGGGCGAAGGCATTAACGAAAAAGGCATCGACGAGGAAACAGGTAAGGTGCTTGTTGAGGTTTCACCCGATTTCTTCCGTCCCACTGATGTTGTAAACCTTTGGGGCGACCCCACCAAAGCCAAAGCTAAATTAGGTTGGGAACCCACTAAAACTTCCTTTGAAGAACTCGTGCGCCTTATGGTGGAAGCCGATATGGCAAAAGTTGCAGTTGAAAGGGCAGGCGAGCATGTAAAACTGAATTTGGAAGAATATCTTGAAAAGGGGGTTGTAAAATGAACCCCGAATCAAAGATTTACGTTGCCGGTCATAAGGGATTGGTAGGTTCTGCAATTTGGAAGATATTGCAGAACAAAGGCTATTCGAACCTGGTGGGTCGCAGCCATGCCGAGCTTGATTTGTTGGATGCCGGGGCAGTAAAAAACTTTTTTGACCGTGAGCAGCCCGAGTATGTTGTTTTGGCCGCTGCTTTTGTGGGTGGAATAATGGCCAACAGCATTTATAGGGCCGATTTTATCTACAATAATTTGCAGATACAGCAAAACGTAATAGGCGAAAGTTATCGTCATGGCGTTAAAAAACTGCTGTTTTTGGGAAGTACCTGCATATACCCGCGTGAGGCTGTGCAGCCCATGAAAGAAGATGTACTGCTTACTTCGCCGCTTGAATATACCAACGAGCCCTACGCAATTGCAAAAATTGCCGGGCTTAAAATGTGCGAAAGTTTTAATCTGCAATATGGCACCAATTATATTGCAGTAATGCCCACTAATTTGTACGGCCCCAACGATAATTTTCATTTGGAAAAAAGCCATGTGTTGCCGGCAATGATACGCAAGGTTTATCTTGCCAAGTGCCTAAGCAATGGTGATATGGCGGCCGTGCGAGCCGATTTGGCAAAGCGCCCCGTTGAAGGCGAAAGCGGAAAATCAGATGATGCAGCCATAACGACTCTGTTGGGCAAATACGGAATATTCACCGACAGAATAGAGCTGTGGGGTAGCGGAACTCCGCTGCGCGAATTTTTGTGGAGCGAAGACATGGCGGCTGCCTGCGTGTATTTGTTGGAGAACGTAGATTTCGAAGATGTGCGTAAAATGTCGGTTCCCGAAGGCTCTAAAGAAGTACGCAACTGCCATATCAACATAGGAACGGGTAAGGAAATAACCATAAGGCAATTGGCTGAGTTGATAATTGACACCATAGGGTACAAAGGGCAATTGCTGTTTGATGCTACGAAGCCCGATGGCACCATGCGCAAACTTACCGATCCATCCAAATTGCATGCATTGGGTTGGAGGCACACTGTGGAAATAGAAGACGGGGTAAGAAGGTTGTACGATTGGTATTTGAGCAACTGATTCAGATAAATAAATTAAAGTTTATGCCATACACTACATTGAAATATACCTATCCCACGCTTGGCAGAAAGATGGAGGAGATATCTAAAAAGTCTTTCTTTTTGGATAAAAAGTTGTCTTATGATGTTTACGACAACGCTACTGTTTTGAATGCCAAACTTATTAATTATCGCATGGTAGGTGGTGTTATGAAGAGTGACGGAAACTTTATATCATCTACTACCGTGCATTATGGCCTTGAGGGATTATGGCCGGTAGATGAGACAGAGGTTGAATATGATAACGAAGAGGTAA
>CAYQCM010000123.1:0-2952 GCA_964416045.1 uncultured Eubacteriales bacterium
ATAATGAAGTATATGGTATTGATTTACTTGCAATAAAAAGTTTAAAATTTGAGGAGCGAAAAAAATGAAAGTATGTTGGAATATAACTAGTAAGTGTAATCGCAAATGCAAATATTGTTTTAAATTTGATAGAGAGGATTTGTCTTTAGAAAAAAACAAAAAAATTTTAGAAGAGTTACACAAAATGGGAGTAATGAAAATTACTTGGTCTGGTGGCGAGCCATTCTTGTATAAAAATCTACAAGTTCTTTTGAAACAAGCCAAAGAATTAGGTATTAGTAATTTTGTTAACACTAATTTAACAACAATTACATTAGATAATTTATATGAAAAAATACAATTTCTTGACAGATTAATTATTTCGTTGGATTTTATTAAAGATGATTTAAATGAAAAATATGGAATTGGCAAAAATTATTGTCGTCATGTTTTTAGTGTTTTAGAAAAGATAAAAAAAATTAAGCCTAATATAGAAATACAATTGAATACGGTTTTATTTAGTGGGAATGTTCATCGAGTAGATGAATTATATGAGGCAATTAGTGAGTTCAATATTGATTGTTGGAAAATAATTAGATTTTTACCAATTAGAGGCTGTGCTTATCAAAAAGAAAAAGAATTATCGATAACTAGTGAGCAATTTAACAAAGTTAAAGAAAAATATACAAATAAGAATTCAAATTTTGACATTGTTATTCATGGCTTCTCTGAAATGAATGAAAGACATATTATAGTATTAAGTTCAGGCGAGCTTGTATTTAGTGAAAAAGAAAAGGATAAAAAGGTTACTTCTTTAATTTGAGGAAAGGAGTTTCAAGATGGATAAGAATATAAATTTAAATTTATATAGGATATTTTATGAGGTGGCGCATTATCATAGTATTTCGGATGCTTCTAAAAATATGTATATCTCTCAGCCAGCTATTAGTAAGTCCATTAAAAATTTAGAGAAAGAATTAAACGTTATGCTTTTTTATAGAACTTTAAATGGTATTATATTAACTGATAAAGGAAAAGAATTATATGAATTAGTTGAAACAGCACTTGGTAACTTTAGACAAGCCGAGAAAAAAATGAAAGAAAACGCACTTTTAGAAGTAGGAACGTTATCTATTGGTGTTCGTTCAAATATCGCTTCATTTTATTTGTTAGATAAAATTGAATCTTTTCATAAAAAGTATCAAAAAATAGATATCATCATTGTTGATAGGCCGAGTAAAGAATTGTTGAGAATGCTTTCAAATAATGAGCTTGACTTTGTTTTAGATTCGGTTTCAGAAAAAGATGAATTGGATGACTTTGATATTAAGGAGTTGGAAGTTTTTTCCCATACATTTATTGCTATGCCAGATTTTGAGTTTTTACCAAAGAAAGATGAAGTTGTTTTAAAAGATCTAGAAGAAATTCCTCTTATATTACCTGTTTTTCATAGTTCACATAGGCAATATTTAAATAATTTAGCAAAAGAAAACGACGTTATTTTTAAAAATGTATTATCAATAGAAACTAGTGAACTTATTTGTAACATGGTAAAAAAGAAACTTGGAATTGGTTACGTATTAAAAGATATGGTGAGAGATGAACTAGAAAAAGGCAAATTGAAAGAAGTTCAAATTCATGAAAAATTGCCTAAAGTTCATTTGAATTTAATATATAAAGAAAAAAATTTAACGGAAGCTTCACGGCAATTTATTGATAAATATCTAAAATAACATAAAATAATGTTATTTTTTTATTTTTTTATTTGATAGCAATTACTTTAAAATATAGTTAGTTTAATAATAGTTATATTATTTGCATTTTAGTTATAGCTTTATGAATCTTTTGTATTTTCCAGATGATTTTATTTGTGATACATTTAGATTGGAGGAGGGATAATTATGAATAAAGTAATTGCAATTAGTGGCTATTCTGGAAGTGGAAAGACCACTGTTAGTGAGAAAATTTTAAAAAAGAATGATAACTTTGTTTATTTTGACTTTGGATTTTTGTTTCGACCATTAACTTATTATTTAATAAACGAATTAAAATTAGGTGAAGATGACATAAGACATATGGTTTTAAGTGGAAGACTTGGAGAGAAAATTCATTTTTCTTATAGGATATTTAATCGTATAGTAGAAATAGGGATAAATAATTGTTTTTATGATAAACAAAGTTTAAATACTTTGCAAATGAACATGGATACGGTTACAGTTGGGACGATAGTTGGTGATTCTTTAAACAAACATTTAAAATTTATTGTTGAGGATTTAAAGAAAGAAAACGATGTTTTGTTGAATGCACGGCGACCAGTGGCGGTTTATCCAGCACTAGATTGTCATATTTTTTTAAAAAGTAGTTTTGAGGAACGTTTAAGACGAAAAATGTTGATGAATGGGGAAAGTCAAGAAACTACTTATAGAAAGTTGGAAAAACGTGATTTAGAAGAAAAAAATGGCGGATTTTGGGAGCATTATGATTTTACTAAAGTTATTGATACAACAAATTTATCTAAAGAGGAAGTTTATGAAAAAGTAATGAATATTATTAATGATGAGTATGTTAATTTTAATAATTTAACATTGATTTTAGGCTCATATAGTTGTAATAAACATTGTCCATATTGCATTGCAAAAAATAATCAAAAATTTTCTTTGAATGACAAACTTGATAATTTAAATAGAATTTTTAATGAATTAATTGAAAATCATGTTAGATTTAAAAGATTTGTAATTAGTGGCAATGGTGAGCCTTCATTTTATTCATTAAATAAATTAAAAACTATTAGGACGGCTATATTGAATTATAAAGAGTTGTTTGAAAGCATAAGAATACATTCTTCTGGGAATATATTTTATGATGAAAATAAATTTAATTTATTTAATTCAATGGATGTACCTTTGGAATATGAAGTGTTAAGACTTACACTAAATTCGCATGATGATATGGCAGTATTGGGATATGGGAAAG
>CAYQCM010000124.1:0-2935 GCA_964416045.1 uncultured Eubacteriales bacterium
TTATTGAAAATATATCCTAAAAATTTGGTTAAACAGATGAAAAGCAAAAAAATATAAAAGACTTTTAGGTATAATGTTTCGTGAAATTAATAATGTTGGAAATCTTTCAAGATATATCAGTAATATACACATTAAATAATGTTAGATATGTATATTATTGCTTTAAAAGATAGTTTAGTTATGAAAAATTTACTTACATGGTAAAACATTTTAACATTCTTTTTGCATTGTTGTCTTACTGGATTTCCCAAAAAATCAATTATGTAGCTGGATTTCATGCTTTATGTTTGGATTTTTATAACTTTTATTTTTATTTCCCCGTTTATAACCTCTGATACATTTCCCTCATGGTTCTATCTATCCATATAATTTTTAGGAGATCCACTTTACTGAATATATAAAATGTAAATAGAATAAGTGAAATTTATTAAGTTTTGTTTTGAATGTATTTTTGAGTTAATCAAAAGACTAAATTTTTATTATTTTATGAATCTGGCATTCTCCTATTTAGACATTCCATGACATTTAAAAAATATTGACTATCAAGTTTGAATCTGCAATAATAGAATAGATTCATAGATTTTATCTGGGAGGAATTACCTTGCGTGTTATCGCCGGGACGATAAAAGGGTTACGTTTAGAAACATTATCAAATATAAAACTGAGACCTACCACTGATAAAGTCAAAGAGTCTCTTTTTAATATTCTACAATTTGATATTCAAAATTCAAATTTTTTAGATTTGTTTGGGGGGTCTGGGCAAATAGGTATAGAGGCTGCCAGTAGAGGTGCCGCTAAAGTTATAATTGTAGATAATACTAAATTATCTATAAATATCATAAAAAATAATTTACTAAAGTTGAAGAATAACTTTAATGTAAGCTTAGTAAATTCAGATGCTATTGATTTTTTGAGAAATTTTAAAGAAAAAATAGACATAGCTTTTTTAGATCCGCCATATAATTCAACTCTTTTAGGCGAATCATTTAAATATATTAGTCCTATTATGTCAAAGAAAGGGATAATAGTAACTGAGTCTTCAGCGGATAAACAAGCTGTATCGAGTATTGGCGAATTTTGTCATATAGGCAGGTATAAGTATGGCAATATACAGTTAAATATATATAAACCTTAGTTTATGGAAAAAGTAATATACAAAAATATTAGGAGTAATTAAAATGAGTATAGACAAAATAATAGATGATTTATATGATATTTTGGACGGATCTTGGCACTTGCCTTTATCAGGTGGAAAAATAATAGTAGATTCTAAAGAGATTAGGTGTCTGCTAGAAGACCTTCGTTTAAAATTACCTACAGAAATTGTACAAGCCAAAAATATTGTAGAAGATAGATATAAAATTATAGATGATGCTAAACAGGAAGCAGATAAGATTATTAAAGCGTCCCAAGAAAAAATTAAATTAATGGTAAATCAAAGTGAAATAGTAAAAAACGCTCAAATGCTTGCCAGCAAAATACTATCGGAAGCTAAATCAAATTCTAAAGAGATTAAAACTGCAGCAAATCAGTATGTTGATAATCTAATGAAAGATATGGACAAAATTATATCGTCCAGTTTATCGGACATAAGAAAAGCTAGACAAACACTCCATTCCACTGATTACAAAAACGATTGAAAATTTATAAGTATATCGGGTCTACTAGATAGTCTAAAATAAAGTTATTATTTTCTTTTTAACACTACTTGCACTTTTTTCATAAGATTAACTAGATAAAAAGTTAAAGTGGTGATATTGTGAAACAAATTAAACAAATTTTTATGTTTTTGATTATGTATTTATGTGTTTTGAATACAGATATATTGGCAGCGCCAATAGAGATTGTTAGAACTGAGGTCTGCAATGGAATAGTTTACAATTTTTTCGAAGGTATAAATGGAACTTTTGTCGGGAGAGGAGATTTACCTTATGAAGGTGATATTATAATCCCGGATTTTATTCATATTAATGGACAAAGACATGAAGTTTTAGGTATTTTACCAAATGCTTTTTGTTGCAGCCCTCGACTTAAAAGTATAGACATTAGATGCCCAGTAAAAAACGTGTGTAAATTTCAGTTTTATAAGTGTTATAGTTTAAAAAATGTGAAATGTCCTGAAAGCATTGTTGCGATAGGAGAATGTGCGTTTTGCCATTGTCATAAGTTGTTAGACGTAAAAATCCCATCAGGAATAAAAAAGATAGAAGACAGAGCATTTTGTTTTTGCTATCAATTGCAAAATATTGAATTATCATCTAATTTGAATTACCTTGGTGAAGGGGCTTTTAATAAATGTTACTCTTTAAAAGAAATAAGTTTAACAGGTCCTTTGCAAGAAATAAAAAAGGACTGCTTTTTGGATTGTGTAAGCTTAGAAAAAGTTATATTTGGAGACAATATCCAAACAATAGAAGAAAAAGCTTTTTTTAATTGCCAAAATTTAAATTCTTTTAACTTACCTTTTGAATTGAAACATATCGACGATAAAGCATTTCAAAATTGCTGTTTCATAGATGAACTAATTTTGCCTCCAGATATAAAATATATCGGATGGGATGCATTTGCTAACTGTGATTGTTTAAAAAATCTATTATTTTCAGGAGAAAAAGCACCTAAAGTTGGAGAAAACGCCTTTTATTATCAAAAAAATCCGGAACACAGAGTTATTAATATTACTGTCCCTGATGGAAAGAAGAATTTATACAAAAGAATCCTAAGATGGAAAACGCACGATTCTATATGTATTATAAAGGAATTTACTGAATTAAATTCAGAAAGCGGAAATTGAAAATAGCCAAATATAATTGAAATTTATATTTAAAAATAAGAAACTATACCAATAGGCAAAAACCTTTTAAGTAAAGTGTGAAAAGCGACAATTAAGCAAACGGCATATCGTAGTGGATACCATGGGAAATCTGCTGGCAGTGGT
>CAYQCM010000125.1:0-2915 GCA_964416045.1 uncultured Eubacteriales bacterium
TACGTTGTCTAGCGTCGTTAAGTATTCATGTTAGATTTTGTAACTTGCTCGGAAGATTTAAAAAGTTTAGAAGATGTAAAAATTTCGAAAAAGACTTATATGGCCTTAACAAGGAAATAAAAGCAACAATAAAACGATTAATTCCCTTTGTTGAGAAGAGCAAAGATATTTTGTAATGTCACGGAACAGCGCAGAAAAAAGTGAATCTATAGTTAGCGGAGTGTTAAAGTTTTCGGTTTCTTCGTGGGCCAATTTGGTTATTGGTTTTTTATCAGTTACTATCACAACACGGCTGATTGCTCCTGATACTTACGGCGTTGTTAACCTCTTTATTGCTTTTGCTGATGTGCTGATGTATGTTATCACTCTAGGTTTTGATGGAGCTCTAATTCGTTTTTTTAATGAGCCTCCATCGCATGATACAAAAAACCAATTGATATATAAATGTATTACTATAAGTATCGCTATTGGCATCTTGTTCGGATTGCTGGCGGTATTTTTGTTAGGAGATTTGTTATCTTCGGCCGTCTTTGGGTTTCCTAGTAGAGTAATTATTGCGTTAGTATTTATCTATGCTTTGGAACGCTTGATGCTAAGATATCTCAATATCTGTTTTCGAATGGAGTTCAATCCTTTTCAATATAACATTCAAAACATTCTTAATAGTTGTTTGATGCGTGTCCTAGTTATTACGAGTGCTTTTTTTCTTACAGATAGCTTATATATAGTTGCTACTATATCTATAGGGTACGCTTTTACCGGTGTGGTATATCTGCTCATCCAGCGAAATCAATTTATACCTTATTCAGATACTGGAAAGTTAAGCTTTAGCTTGAGCTTGCGCGGGTATAGCGAGTTTCTCAAGTTCGCTTTTTTTAGTGCACCTACATACATTATTAATTATGCGAATTCTTTTCTAGCATTGCAAATAATACAATCATTTTGCGGGACGTACCTTGTGGGAATTTTTTCATCTACGAGTATGTTTAGCTCAATTGTTTCGGCATTGTCAGGAGGATTTTCTACTTACTGGATGGCATATGTTTATAAAAACTATTCCCAAGACCAAAGTCGAATTAGAAAAATGCATGCCTATGTTTTAGTTCTCGCGATCGCTGTGGCATCACTGTTTGTGATTTTTAGAGACGTATTATTTCTGTTTATTGGTGCTGATTATCATGAAAGCAAATCTTTTTATTCGTTATTGCTTATTACTCCGCTATGTAATTTCATAGCAGTAACGACTATTGTAGGAATTAGTATTTCGAAAAAGAATTATCTGCAACTTATTGCGACTATTATAGCAATAGCTCTAAATTTAACCATTTGCTTGTTTTTGGTTCCGATAGTTGGTGTTAGTGGTGCCGCAATAGCTAATGCTTTTTCTGGCATGGCGCAGTTTTTAATAAATTCATTTTTTGGTCAAAGATACTATTTGAGTATAGAAAAAAAAGCAAAGAGTATCATAGGAGTAGTGCTGCTTGTAGTAATCCTGATTCTTCCTGTGTTATTTTCCGATATGGCTATTTTACTACCATTAGTATTTTTTATTGATTTTTTAGCCGCAGGGATTTTCTTTCAAGAGATTAGGGGAATCAATCTTTTGGTTCGTAAAAAGATAAAGGGGATGAACACTGGACGTTAAAGTTATATTTGTTGCGCGTTCCGGAAATATAGTTAAGGCGGCAAATAACATAAAATATATAGTCGATTCTTATTGAATCTTTGCATCAATCGCGATAAAGTAAACGACAGTGATACGGCTTTGTACTTCGTGAGTGGGGTCTTAGCCAAAGGGCTGTCAGCGTAAGTTGGCGGCCCTTTTATTTAGGAAATCATATGAAGCATAAAAGTGGTAAACCTTTCAAAACGATAGAAGAGCAGTTAGAGATTCTTGAGAAGAGAAACGTTAAGATTCCAAGCAAAGTCGAAGCAAGGCGATTTCTTCTCAAGGAAGGCTACTACTCAGTTATTAATGGGTATAAGGACGCCTTTATTGACTCTCAGAGAAGCAATGAGTTTAAAGAAGATTACTACAGGGATGATACGTGCTTTACAAGTTTTGAGCGCGTCTTCGTCTTTGACAGAGATTTGAGGAGAATAAGTCTGGGGTATCTTATGGATGCTGAATCAATCATGAAGACGGCATCCGTGTATGCTTTTTGCTACTATAACAAAGAAAACGATGCTTATCTTGATCCCGCCTCATATCGTCGAAGCAGTGATTATCATTCAAGAAAGAACTACACAAGAAACTTAATCAGATTGCTCAGTGTTTTACAGAGAGCGCATGATAATGAGAAGAAGGAGTACATAAAACATTACTTAAAAGAGCATGGGCATGTTCCGTTGTGGGTGATTTCTAATATGCTTACTTTTGGAAACATGTCTGCCTTTTATGATTTGCAAAAGGCAGAGGTGCAGAATGCTATTTGTAGGAATATTCGAATTGCGTCAAATAAGAATTTAGACAAAGTAGGAGTGAAGGATATCCGCAAAGCGTTTCGAATATTACCTGAGTTCAGAAACATATGCGCACATAAGGAGCGATTATATTGCGCAAGGGTTGGAAAGACTCAAGAATTCTCCTTTAAGGATATGTTCTATTCTCTTTCTGTCGTTCTCGATGATGAGTCAATGGGGTATTTTTCTAACGACATTAAAAGGTCTTTGGGTGTCCTAGGAAAAGACAACTCATTGTATTCGTCGATATTAAATAGCATGAAAATGAGCGAGGACGACCTAGATAAATTTAATAGCTAATCTAACTATGGAGATTCAAAGATATATGAAAATGGAAGAAACTTTATATTGTCTTGAAAGCTAGGAAATTTTCAAATATTTATTATATAAATGGCTATTTTTAAGGTTCTACAAATGAGTAATATTCTTGTAACCGGTGCGGCTGGCTTTAT
>CAYQCM010000126.1:0-2894 GCA_964416045.1 uncultured Eubacteriales bacterium
CGGCGCCATACTACTCATCCGACGGCACACAGTCGATTGACGGCATGAAGATAATACCACTGCAGACAAGCGAGATAAAGACGATTATTGAGAAGAGATTAACATACGGCAATCTTTATCGTATGTTTGAGGCAGCTTACAATTCAACAACAGCGCCGAATGTGTGGTATGGTAAGGAGATAGCGGAAATTGTATGAGATTTATTAAAGCATAAAAGTAAATAGGGTTAAATTGAAATGGACACTACGGATGACGAGTTTTATTATCAGAAAAGCTTTTGGAAAAAATTACAGCAATTGAAATTTGATATTATTTATTTAACTCAACATTTTAAGCGCTGCGTTACCATTTTAAGGGCAATTAAATATGCCATGGTATTGCTAACCGCTTTATCAGTGGCTGCTTTAACAGCTTGGTTTTCTATCGAATGGGTTAGATTTTTGTGCTTGTTCGCTTCTATAATTTGTCAGATCATATCGGCTCTTTCAGAATATTTCCCGTTTGAAACACGGAAGGGCGAAATAAGAGAAATGGTTGGAAAACTTGATGTAATGTATAACGAGGCGGAAAGTTTTTGGCGAGAAATAGCTAATGGGGAAATCCCGATCTGTGATATACGAACGCAAATGGCTGTTTTCATGAAGCGTGAGCAAGAAATACAATCTAACTACTTAAAAAACGATGTGTTACCTGAAATTGAAAAGATTGTAACAATTGCAACTAATAAGACTATAGACTATTTTGAAAATTTAATATGAGGTGTGTGTATGAGTAATACAAATAGTACAAATAAAGAGCCTAAAATTAATTATAGGGGTAATGGGGCAAGTACTCCTACATTTACAAAAGCAGTCCCAATGCCTAAAATTAAGCCTGCTCCAATTAGAAAAAATGATAAAAAATAATCCATTGAGCGTTGTTAATGTAATTTCGTTATTTGAGCAACACCAACGTGTAGAGAGTCTCAAAAGCTGGACTAAGATTGCAGAAATACGCAGCTATTGTCGGATTATACATAGACCGAATAGAATCAAAATTAAGGAGCTTTGTGAATTAAGAAAAGGAAAGGAATAATATGGCAGAAGCTTTAACAGGTGTAAATGGCGCAATTATTCAGTGGGCGCGCGAACGTTATAATATGTCAACAGAAGTCGCTGCACAAGCAATAGGTATAGACAAACAGCGCTATGAAAGATGGGAGCGAAACGAAGAGTTCCCAACATATGCTATGCTAAAAAAAATAAGCGAATTGTTTCAAAAGCCGAGCGCGTTATTCTTTTTCCCTGCTCCACCCGCCCTGCCTGAAATTAATGGAGAACTTCGTACTCTTCCCAATAGCGTAATCTCTTCATTCAGTAAACACATCATTAAGCAATTTGAAAAGGCGCAGGCATATCAAATATACTTACGAGAAATATACGGTGATCGATACTGTATTTTATCTGAGACAGAAAACTTCCCTATCAGCATAGCTGATTTGGCAAAATATATTAGAAATCGCTTATCATTTCCAATTAAAGCACAGAAACAGCGAAAAAGTGATAAGGTGGTTTTTGAATATTTTCGAGAGAAGTTCTATGAACAGGGTATCTATGTTTTCAAAGATTCGTTTGGAGACAATTCTGTTTCAGGACTTTGCTTATATGATATAGAATTTCCCATTATAATAATTAATAACGCAATGTCGTTTGCAAGACAGAGTTTTACCTTGTTTCATGAACTTTATCATCTAATTTCAAAAACTGGCGGAGCGGAAATAATCAGGGATGACTTTTATAGTTACTTAGATGCGGATCAAACAGTAACAGAAAAGTATTGTGACTCGTTTGCAAATGAGTTTTTAATTCCAACTGACGATTTTAAAGCGGAAATTAGAGGGAAGTCTATAACTGACATTCTTATTGCCGATTTAGCGAAAACGTATTCGGTAAGCAAAGAGGCGGTAATGTATAAATTATATTCTTTAAGGTATATAACTGCGGATGATTATAATGTCTTAAAAGAATACTTTTATGGCGATGCGATTCGCGCGAAGGGTGCTGGAGATGGGCAAAAAAGTTCTGGAGGGAATCATTATTATACAAAACTTGCATATTTAGGATATCAATATACTGGTGCTGTATTTAATCAATATTTTGCTGGTAAAATTGATTCATATCGTGCAGGTGAAATGTTGAGTAGCAAGATTGAGAATCTCCCCAAATTAGAATCAGCGTTTTTTAGGGGGATGAAGTAATGATTTTCTTATTGGATACATGTGTGCTACGAAAACTCTTGGATCATTTTCCCAAGCAGGGAATTTATTTTGTTAAGGTCTGGGATAAACTTGAAGTTCTTATTGGACAAGATATTCTATCGGTTGATGAGTGTTATAATGAATTAAAAAAACATTTTGCGCCTGAAGGACAGAACATGCAGTGGATTGAAAAGCATAAAAATATGTTCCTAAATCCAACGAATGCGGAATCCTTAATTATAAGAACCATTTTTCAGAATAGCAAGATGCAGGAATCCATTCATTTGAAAAATATTTTATCAAATAGACCTTCTGCAGATGCGTATTTAGTAGCAAAGGCAAAAGCAATCGGAGCTACGGTCGTTACGGTAGAATCATTTAAACCGAATTCAGCACAAATTCCCAATATTTGTGAATTGTGTGGAGTTTCTTATATTGATTTCGATGAATTCATGGCTCAAATTTCAAATATGATAGAATGAGGTGCCTATGAAAGCAGTAATTTACGCTCGATATTCGAGCGATAATCAGCGGGAAGAAAGCATCGAAGGACAGATACGCGATTGCAGGGCTTATGCTGAATACAACGGAATAGAAATTGTAGGCGAGTACATAGACAGAGCTTTCTCCGCAAAAACAGACGACCGCCCAGATTTTC
>CAYQCM010000127.1:0-2863 GCA_964416045.1 uncultured Eubacteriales bacterium
CGGTATTTTTAAGGCTCCTATAACAGGTGTGGTTTTTGTGCTCGAAGTGCTTATGCTCGATATGGCCTTCGGTTACGTGGTGCCAATACTCCTTACTTCGGTTACTTCGGCTGTGTTGAGTACCTACCTTATGGGCGATGCCTTTTTGTTTACTGTTAATGTCGATGACTTTATTCCTCAGCGTATTCCATACCACATTATTTTAGGTTTGTGTTGCGGTTTGTCATCGCTTTACTTTACCCGCGGCATGAACTTTTTGGAAGGCAAATTTGCCCGTATAAGCAATTTTTGGCTAAAGTGGATTATCGGTGGCGCTGCGCTCAGTGTGCTGATATATTTAATGCCATCGTTGTACGGCGAAGGCTATTCTTCAATTTCGGCCTTACTCAATTTAAATACCGAAGTAATTTTCGACGGCAGCCCCTTTTACGAATATAAAGACAACGTTTACTTTTTAATGGCCTATATGCTTGCAATTGTGGTGTTCAAAATTTTGGCATCGGTTGCAACAAATGCTGCGGGCGGTTGCGGTGGAATATTTGCACCTTCGTTGTTTATTGGGGCCTTTGTGGGCTTTTTGGTGGCCTATATTTTACGTTTGTTGGGCATTGACGTACCCTTGCAAAACTTTTCGTTTTTGGGTATGGCCGGGCTTATGTCGGGGGTGATGCACGCACCGCTTACCGGCATCTTCCTTATTGCCGAGCTTACGGGCGGTTACACCATGATTTTGCCGCTGATAATAGTTTCGGTGGTGTCGTATCTTACTATAATTGCTTTTGAGCCACACAGCCTTTATGCAATGCGTTTGGCTAAAAAAGGCGAACTTATGACCCACGACAAAGATCAGGCCGTGTTGAGTTTGATGGAAACCTCAAAGGTTTTGGAAACCGACCTGCTTACCGTTCGCCCCGACCAAATGTTTGGCGATTTGATAAAGTTGATACCCAAAACCAAACGAAATATTTTCCCGGTTGTGGATGTTGACGGGGTATTTTTGGGCGTGGTAACCTTGGAAGAAATACGAAACATAATGTTCCGCCCCGAGCTTTACGGCCGTTTCAAAATAAACAAACTGATGATTTCGCCGCCGGCCATAGTAGATATTCACGACTCTATGCAAAAGGTTTTGCAACTGTTTGATAAAACCAAGGCTTGGAATTTGCCGGTATGCGACGGAAACAAATATGTCGGTTATCTGTCAAAGTCAACTATCTTCAACGAATACCGACATACATTAATGGAGGTTACCGAAGAATAACGACAACCTCCATTACAAATCTATCCTCAATAATTTACAAGCGATTTTCTTCGTTAAACGCAGCGTCGGTATGTTTACGACGGCTGTCGGCCACAGGAATGTTCTTGCTGCCTACTTGCACTATCGCCCCGTTATAAGAGGTTATCCAATTGGCATTTACAATATAAGAACGATGTACGTGAACAAACGGCGGGTCGGGAAGTTGGCGTACCATTTGTTTCATGGTGCAGTGGGTGGTTATAAGCCCTTTATTTGTATAAATAAGCATGTAATCTTTCATCGCCTTAACGTACATAATGTCGTCTAAGTAGATTACCATGTCTTTTCTTTCGCTGCGTACGGTTATCGACAACCTTTCGGCATTCGGGTCTACGTTGGGCCGTAAATAGCGCTTTACTTTACGCACTGACCTCTGAAAATCTTCGAAACTTACCGGCTTGAGCAGGTAGTCGATTGCATCTACCTTAAATCCTTCCAAGGCATACTTTTCAAAGGCAGTAATAAATACCACAGCGCAGTTACGTGGTAAAATTCGCGCAAGTTCTAAACCGGACTCTCCCGGAATTTGAATGTCGCAAAAAACTAATTCAATTTCACCTTTTTCGATTATCTCTTTAGCCTTAAAGGTGTTAGTAAAGCCCCCGTGAAACTCCAAGTCGGGAATCTTTTCAACATAGCTGGTAATAAGTGTAAGAGCTAAGGGTTCGTCATCAATTACGATGCACTTAATAGCTTGGTTTGTCATTTTGTTAGACCTTTTCTTTTCTTCAACTCTCGAAGAAAAATTTTCATTAAACTTCTCGTATTACACTACGCATCGGCCTTTGCCAATACTATCTCCAAGTTTGCATAATAATCTGTGTCGATTACCTGAGCAAAATATACGCACTTGTTTGGGTAAAGATAGTCAAGTCGTTTGCACAAATTTTCTATTCCTATACCCGAACCACTTTTATCGTTTTCCTTTTTGGGGAAATTGCCATTAACTACGGTGAATAAAAAAGTTGTATCGTTTTTAAGCGAATAACTTATGGTTATGTGCGATGATCCGGTAGGATTTATGCCGTGCTTAAAGGCGTTTTCAACTAACACAATAAGCATCATGGGCGCAATTTCCAAACAACAGCTTTCAGGTATTTTATCCTCAATGTTGATGAAAACCGAATCGTCAAATCGCAGCTTCATAAGGTCGCAATACGACCGTATGAATTTTATTTCATCGGTAAGCAGTACAAAATCTGCATTGCTTTTATAAAGCATATGCCTTAAAAGATCGCTCAAATCGTGTATGGCCTGCTGAGTTTTTTTACTATCAATCGAAGCCAGCACATATATGTTATTCAACGAGTTGAACAAGAAATGCGGATTAAGCTGGCTTTTCAGGTTTTGTAGCTCGGCAGCGATTTTTTCCTTATTGTATTGCTCTAACTCTTCCCGCTTTTGGTACACGTACGTTGATGTACGCACGGCGGCACCGATTGACCCGAACAAAAGCAGGCTTATGCTGTTTCGCGAAATAATTTCCCAAGGTGGCGGCGGGGGCCTGTGAAAATCCCTTGGCATGCGAACTTCGGGTATTGCGTAGCTGTGCAATAGCACCGA
>CAYQCM010000128.1:0-2824 GCA_964416045.1 uncultured Eubacteriales bacterium
GGGTGTTCAAATCACTTCGCCCCAGCCACTTTGGAATAATTCGAACTTCTTCATTTTCAGAAAGACGTTCGAATTATTTTTATTATTGGATAATTTAGTTGCAGGAAAACAACATGTCGCGCGAGCATTGCCTGCCGAGGGTTTTCGCTGCGGGAAACGGGCCCCATTTACTTTCGTTAGTTGCTTGCTCGCTTTTAATTCGTCCACTTCGTCATGTGCCTGTTAAAGGCAAAACAGCTATCTACGATAGAGTTCAAGGCGAAGAAAATTATTTCTTGTCCACGACAGAATAAAAGTCTGTAAGTTCTGTGACTCTTTGCGGTCAAAGAGAGTTTTTACGCACTGTCTGCCGTCCGTAAAGGGAATTATATTCAGATGCTGTATACTATTGTTACGCAAATTTAATGATGCTAAATAGAAAGTGCATCTATAAAAGTTACTAAAATCAGCAAAAACTGTTGATAATAGCTCAAATATATATTATAATCTATCTATTAATGATATGTTGCATAGGTGAATGAATGTCAATATCTTTATCTTTGAATAAATTGAACAGTAACAACTAAGTCTATCTGCATTATATGACATCCTTCAGCTGAATATAGTTAATATGTCGGATGTTATTGATAAAGCTCAATGTTCCCAGATAATGAGTGCAGTTCACTCCAAACAAAATAAATTCATGGAATTAAAGCTGATAAGAAAATTTAAAAGAGTATGTCATAAAAAGGTGGCGAAGGAACGACAAAGTTAAGGGGCATCCTGATTTTGTATTTTTAGATAAGAAAATCGCAATCTTTGTAGACGGCAGCTTTTGGCATGAACATGATTGTAGGGAAACGCGTCCTGCCGACAACCAAGAATAATGGCAAAAGAAACGCGAACGCAACATTGCGCACGATAAAGCTATCACTGCTTTATTTGAAAGTCGTGGTTGGACGGTTATTCGTATTTGGGAATGCGAATTACAGAAGAAAAATATTACTATATTACTAAATAAGATTTCTATTTTAAAATAAGGAGATAAATGTTATGTTAGATTTTAATCCAAGAGAATATAGTATTAGAGAATTATTTGATTCATATAAACGTGGAGAAACCATCATTTCGCCTAAATTTCAACGACGGACTGTTTGGGAATATAAAGCAAAATCGTATCTAATCGACTCGATTCTAACTGGTTTTCCTATTCCAAGAATTTTTATAAGAGAAAGTACAAATTTGGATATGAGCGCAAATCGTGAGATAATTGATGGGCAACAAAGATTAAAAGCGATATTTGACTTTTTAAATGATGGATTTAAAATAAGTTTTGTGCATAGCAAAGAGTTTGGTAATAAATATTATAGTGAATTGCCTAATGATGCACAAAAATTATTTCTAAAGTACCCTATTTCAGCTGTTGTTTTAATCGATGTTGATGATAATACTGTGTTCGATATCTTTGCAAGACTTAATACTTATTCTGTAAAGTTAAATAATCAAGAACTATTGAACTCACAATATTTTGGGGTTTTTAAACAGTTGGTCTATAGTCTAGCCCAAGAATATAGAACTTTCTGGATGGATTCTAAATTACTATCAGAAAAAAACATCTCAAGAATGGAAGATGCGAAATTAGTTTCAGAATTATTGACTGTCATTGTTGAACAAAAAATAACAAGCAATAGTTTTGAGCAGTTAAAGAAGCTTTATGCAAAATATGATGATGAATTTAAGGATAGTGCTATAATTGAAACGCGTTTTAAAATGACATTAGATTTATTCAGTAAAATATACCCAAACAATTTTTTTGAAACTTCTTTCACTAAATTGCCTCTTTTTTATAGTACATTCTTAGCGCTTTATCATATGAATTATCCGCTAAAAATCTTCGGTGAAGAATGTCACCATAGTATTGATGAAACTTCTATACCAAAGATAAGAACTGTTTTAGATGAAATTAACAATATTGCATCTACTGCGCTAACTGATTTACATGACTCTGAACTGGAGTTTGTTACTACACTCAAAAAGAATACTACTACTCCAGATGTAAGGATGAAACGTTGTAGATTTATTGTCGATAGGTTGGTAAAAGCGTTTGAGTAATTATGACAATACAGGAAATTTTTACTTCGCTAAAAAGCAAATGCGATGAATCGAGAATTATTATTGCTGCGGTAAATAAACCATATTATTTGGCAGATGAGCAGCAACGAACAATTCGAGATTTTGTAGTTAGGCAGGCGTTTATTAATGTAGTGACCGAATGGGAACATTTTTTAGAAAATACTACTATTGCATATTCGTTAAGTGAACCAAGCATAAAAGGTAATTGTCCAAAAAAATTTGTCTCACCAATAGATGCTGAACATTCAAATAAAATAATAACGGGTGCAACACAATATTTTGATTGGACGGATATGGATAAGGTTTTAAACCTTGAGGAGGTATTTTTTGAAAAAGGATTGCCTTACACAACTGCTCTGAACGGATTTTCATCTAAATATAAAAATATAAAAAAAATAAGGAACTATATTGTCCATAATTCAAAGAAAAGTCGTGACGAATTTGATGCATTAGTTAGAACGGAGCTATCCCCATCGCGAGTCGGAATTACACCAGCAGAATTTCTATTGTCCAAAAAAGATAGTAACCCATTTTTTTATTTAGTATATACTCAGCATATTGAGAATGCAGCACAACTGATTGCTGAATATTAATTATTTAGTTCGAAACATTTAAATCCTTATGGTAAATATTATGAAAGCAGTAATTTATGCTCGGTATTCGAGCGATAATCAGCGGGAAGAAAGCATCGAAGGACAGATACGCGATTGCA
>CAYQCM010000129.1:0-2784 GCA_964416045.1 uncultured Eubacteriales bacterium
ACTTATACGTCATCTGATCATCTCTTGTCGGAATCCATATCATACGAAGTTTACCCTCGCTGATTATATCCGAAGAGACCACTCTTATACGATGATTTCCTGCCATTACGCCGAAGGAATAAGTTCCAGGGCCTGTTGCAGGATCACCCTGTACCTCAGTTCTGAACTGCCAATTTATGTCAGGAATAATTTCAATATCCATTGTATTACCGAACAATACAAAGTAGCCATCCTCATAGTACGATATGCTCTTAATCTTCTGAGCATAGTACTTAATTGTACGGCGAACTTCGGTTCTCCACTCTGTCGGAGTGCCGTTAAAGTTCGCAGCAGGACGGCAGCTAAAACGTCCAGCCAATGGTCTTCCAAGATCTTCCCAGGAACGATCAATAAAATCTGCGCCCTCAATATCAAGTCTCTGAGCTATTGTACGAGAGATGATATCAATGACTTCGACCGAGCCATCTATATTATAGAGAGCTTTAAGGTCTTTGAGCCACTCGATGGGTAGTGATAGTTATAGGTGAACTTTTGACGTGATCTCTAGTTTTTCCCTAACTCCACACCGTACGTGAGACTTTCACCTCATACGGCGTTCCATCGAATACTAATCCTTTTTAAGTTTTTCTAATCTTCCTTAAAGAATTCAATACTTTTTTAACTAATTAAGCAATTAAAGATTGGAATCTACATTTTCATCAATTAATAGATTGCAATGTAGTTTCTCTCGACCTTCAGGAGAATAAGGAGTTGCACCATATTTAAGCATCATAGGTTTCTTATTTTGTATAAATCCTATAGGATAAATAGGAATACCTGAACCTTTAATATATCTAATCATTTTTGATGCTCCAAATCTAGCTTGTTCAAAAGGAGTCAATTTTCGTCCTTCATGAGCAAGTCTTCCTTTAAGCCTATTTGTAAAGATTATCATGATGTTTCTATTAATATCATTTAAGTCAATATTAACATCAGTAGCAAATCGATAATAATCTTGAATACTTAATACCATAGAATTATATTCTCTAATATAATCATATTCATTCTTATTACCTTTAGGTCTAGCTATTTTCTTAGCTTGATCTGTTAATCTTTTACGTATAATTTTTAATTGCTCATTAGATATATGACTAGTAACCACATACTTGTCATATTTTGGTTTAACCTTAACCTTAAATCCAAGGAATTCTAAATAGTTCCTCTTAATATTGACTACTTTAGTTCTATCAGGAGATACTTCAAGCTTAAGTCTCTCTTTAAGCCATTTTTCAACGGCTATTTTAGTTCTATTAGCTTGATTTCTAGTTCTACATAGGATTCTAAAATCATCTGCATATCTAACGATATACATTTCTTTTAGATTAGTCTTTCTCATAGCCCTGTAAGCATGAGTTTTATTTAATGAACCAGATTTATGTACTTGACATTTATAATTCTTAGTTATTGGATGTTCAATCCATTGAGATTCAATCCAATGATCTAATTCATTAAGAACTATATTGGTGAATAATGGAGTTAATATTCCACATTGATATATCCCTTTAGTAGGATATATCATTTCTCCATTTGAAATTTTAATAGGGCTTTTAAGGATAGATTTAATCCTATATATTAATTTAGTATCTCTTATACCTAATGACCATAGTTGACGAATAAGTTTACTATGATTAACTTCATCAAAGAATGAATCAATATTAATTTCAATCACTTGATATAAGTTAGATAGCTGAATATACTTATACAAATCAGCTATAGCGTGTTCAATAGTTCTCATAGGCCTGAAACCATGACTGTGAATGCTAAACTTAGCTTCACATATTGGTTCTAAGACCTGTTTAATACATTGTTGTATTAACGCATCCCATATACACGGGATTCCTAGAGATCTGATTGAACCATTTCTCTTTAGAATTTCCTTACGTTTTACTGGCTGAGGTTTATAACCAATTTTTTTAGTGCCTTTAAATCGAGTTATTACTTCATTAACCACTTCATTAGCTGTAAGCTTAGAAATACTGTTAATGGTAAGTTTATCAATTCCAGGTTTGTGATTGTCTTTACTGGACTTGATATTTTTATAAGCTAGAAGAATATTCTCTTTCAGTAAGATATATTTCATTAAATTAGTGAATTTCTCACCATTCTTACTCTTAGCATATAAGTCATCAAAGACATCTTGTACACCACAATACTCTGAATGACTAACTGAATCGATCAAAGGTTTTTCTTCTGATTTTGTATTTTGTTCTTTAGGCATAAGACATCACTCCTTTCTAATATAATTTAGAAATAGAATGATTTCCAAGTCTTACTTTCGCAATGCTTATACGATTAGAATAAACTTAGTTTTAATTAATATCCGACTTGTGACCATTCCTCCATCTTCATTACAAAGACTTCTTAGGTTCGATCACTACTTTTCAGCATTTGATTCAGGTGGCTTATTATTCTTCGACCACACTTAGCGTACATTCTTCTATAGAACATACCCATCAAATACCTTTCCTCGTTCCGATAATCTTATCATACTGTATATCCTTAGGTGTCAACTCTGAGCCTGTTAGCTTAAATATCCCTGTAAGATATTATGGTATTTCATAACGCACATTTTTACTTTACCATACTAACCATCCAATGAGGATTTAACATACATTTCTATATGTCCTTCATTTAGACCCGTACATTCGCTGATTCGTCAGTTATTTAAAAACATTCTCACCATAGATATATAAGACCCCCGGCATATAGGATACACCATCTACCTCTAGACAGCTTTCGTATAAT
>CAYQCM010000130.1:0-2766 GCA_964416045.1 uncultured Eubacteriales bacterium
ATCATATAATCTACAATGGATTTTCTTATTGATGCAGAAAAATTTTCAATTGGAATATTAACATTTCTTTGTTTTAGCGTATTTATCTTATTAATTATAGATGTTTTTAGTCCCGAAAAGCTAAAATCATATTTACTATTTTTAACGTCCGGAATTGGGAAAGCAAAAAAATCCGGTGTCCCGCTTTCTGCAAGTTTATCAAGATAAACTCCTCCAGGATATGGAATTCCCATACATCTAGCTGCTTTATCAAATGTTTCCCCGGCTGCATCATCGCGCGTTTTACCTATCACTTCCATTTTTGTATAATTTTTAACTTCAACTATATTGGAATGCCCACCTGACGCAATTAAACATAAAAAGGGCGGTTTTAATGTTGGATTTGATATATAATTTGAAGCTACATGTGCTTTTAAGTGATGTATCGGAACAAGTGGTAAATCCAAAGCCAAAGAGATCCCTTTGGCAAAGCTAATTCCAACAAGTAAAGAGCCTATTAATCCGGGGGCATATGTTACAGCGACTGCGGATAAATCTTCTTTTTTTATGTTTGATTTTTTTAAAACTAGCTTAGCAAGTTTAGCAATAATTTCCAGATGACATCTTGATGCTACCTCGGGGACAACCCCACCAAATATCTCATGTTTTTTTATTTGTGAAAAAGTTTCTAATGATATAACTTCTCTGCCATCTTTAACTATAGCTATCGACGTATCGTCACAAGATGACTCTATCGCTAATATGTTCATAAATATATCTCCTACTTAAAATATTTTGTCATAATTAATGCATCCTCTTCAGGACTCTTATAAAAATGTTTTCTTTTTCCAATTTGAGAAAAGCCTTTGTTCTCATATAATTTTATAGCACTTATATTAGAGCATCTTACTTCAAGAGATAGGAAATCCAATTTTGCTCTTTTACAATGCATCAGTAAACTGTCTAAAAGCATTCCGCCTATCCCTTGATTTCTGTAGACACGTTTAACTGCTATATTATACATATATCCTTCAGTCAAGACAAAATACATTCCTGCATATCCAAGAATGGTATCATTTTTTTCAGCTACAATAAAATAATTATCTTGTTTAATAATTCCATTTTTAATTGATCTCTCCGACCATGGATCTGAAAAAGAATCTTTTTCAATTTCTTCAACTGTTCTTGCATCATCAAAAGTCATTTTGCGGATATAGATTTTTTTAATTTTTGGAATCATACCAGGTTTCTCCCGATGAAATATTAACTGTCAGAGGCACACTTAACTTTACTGCATTCTCCATTTCTTCTTTTAATATTTTTTCCACCGCATTTGCTTCATAAATAGGAGCCTCGATAATTAGCTCGTCATGTACTTGCAGTATAATTTTAGACAGCATTTTTTTATTTTTTAACTGATTATAAACCTTTATCATGGCAATTTTTATTATATCTGCAGCAGTACCCTGTATAGGCATATTTCTTGCAACTCTCTCTCCAAAAGAGCGCAGATTAAAGTTAGATGAAGATAGTTCCGGAAGATATCGCCTTCTGTGAAACATTGTCTCAGAATATCCACTAGTTTTTGCTTTTTCGACCATAGTTTTCATATATTTGTCTACTCCGCTATATTTATTCAAATAAGATTTTATGTATCTATCTGCTTCAGCTCTAGTTATTCCCAAATCTTGCGACAAAGAAAATGCCCCTATTCCATATATAATGCCAAAATTCACAGTTTTAGCTCTAGTTCTAGCTTCATGTCCTATCATTTCAGGCGGCAAGTTAAATATTTTAGATGCCGTAAGAGTATGAATATCCTCGTGATTATTAAATGCATCAATCATATTTTTATCGCCCGAAAGATGAGCTAAAACCCTAAGCTCAATTTGAGAATAATCTGCATCGATCAAAATATGCTTAGAAGGTGCACAAAAATATTTTCGAAGCTCTTTCCCCATCGGAGTACGCACTGGAATATTTTGTAAATTAGGGTCTGTGCAGCTTATTCTACCTGTCCTGGTCTCTGTCTGATTAAAATATGCGTGAATTCTTCCGTCTGTGGGATTTATCAATTTAATCATTCCGTCGCAATAAGTAGACTTCAGTTTAGATAATGCTCTAAATTGTAATATCATATCTATTATTGGATGGTAAATTCTTAATCCTTCTAATACTTTAGCGCTCGTAGAATAACCGGTTTTTCCCTTTTTCCCTTTAGGCAACCCTAAATTTTCAAATAAAGCAGCTCCTAACTGTTTAGGTGAATTTATATTAAACTCAAATCCCATATTCTTATATATATCGTCTTGAATATGAGAAATTTTCTTATCCAATATTTTAGCATATTTAGAAAGACCATTTTTATCAATATAAAACCCAAAAATTTCCATATCAGCTAATACAATAGAAAGAGGAGTTTCTATTTTTGACAATAATTCAGTTTGATTGTGTTTTTCAAGCTCATCTGACAATTTATATTTTAGTTTGTTAATAAACACTGCATTTTTTACATACTTTATTTCTTTATCACTATAATCCTTAGAGTTGATAATCTCAAAATCATTTACGTCATATTTATCACAAAGCCCTTCTAGCCCATATTCCGTTGCGGACGGATTAAGAATATATGCAGCAATCATTATATCAAATGAAATATTTTTTATTTTTATATTTATTTTATGTAAACTTACAAGTGATTTTTTTGCATCATAGATTATTTTGCGTATGTTTTTGTTTTCCATCAAACTCTTTATAAATGAAAATGATTCTTTATTATCATTTCTT
>CAYQCM010000131.1:0-2736 GCA_964416045.1 uncultured Eubacteriales bacterium
TATTATAACAGCAAGACATACTATTATTGATGCTAAACAAATATATAATTGTTTATCTGATAATGGCATATTAATTATTGAAGGAGTAGACAAATATGATTGTTGGGAACTTAAGACACTCTTCAATAGAGGTCAAGCATTTAACGATAATATTTCAATTAGTCAAAAAGATTACAATGATTTAAAAGAAACTAATTTTTCTGAAATAAATCTACAAGAAATAGTACAATATGAATATTATAAAACTGAAAATGACTTACTTGCTTTACTTCTTAAAACTCCTATTTTAAATGACTTTTCAGAATTAGATACTTCAAATAATACTCATAAAAATCAAATTGAATCCGATTTATTTAACCAATATATTTCTGGGCATACTACAAATAAAGGTATAGAATTAAAAAGAGTATTCTATGGAATAATTGCAAAGAAATAATAGTTATTAATAAATACGAGGAGGTAAAATCAAAAGGAGAAAAAGAAAACTTAGATAATATATTAATACAATATATAAATAATAAAAGATATGATTGCGTATGGATGTCGATTCCTGAAATAATTGATTGGGAAGGTGTAATTGGATTTAATTATATTAACGATTTAGACCCCCTGTAAAACAGGGGGTTCATTATCCAAAAAAAGACTTCTACTATTTATAGTAAAAGCCTTATATATGAATGATTTAAAGGATAATAAAGGGATATCTCTTTATACCAAAACTTCCAAAGTGGTTGCGGGAGTAGGATTCGAACCTACGACCTCAGGGTTATGAGCCCTGCGAGCTGCCAGCTGCTCCATCCCGCGATGTTAACATTAATATTATAATACTAATATATGCAATTGTCAACTATTTCATACGAATAACAGGAAAAAATTCCGGAAAAAGAGCGAAAAATTGTTACTCTTTTTTACTGTACAAATAGTAATTTCGGTTCGGTTTTGGTTTTGTCAATTTTGTAGGTTTGTCAAGCAGTAGTATTTATTCTATTATTTTTCTTCTTGTGCAAGTTCTATTAACTTATCAAGTAAATCTTTATACTGTATTCCATATATTTCCATTAATTTAGGATACATACTAATCTCCGTAAAACCCGGTAATGTATTAATTTCGTTTAAATATATTTTTTCTGTTTCATTCTCTATAAAAAAATCGACTCTTGCTAATCCTTTACCACTTATTGCTTTAAATGCCTTTATTGCCACATTTCTTATCTCATCTGTTTTTTCTCTAGAAATATCTGCAGGTATTATAGTTTTTGATTCTTCATTTTTATATTTGGCATCATAACTATAAAATTCATCTGCTGCTATAACTTCTCCAACACATCCTGCTATTACATCTTCATTACCTAGTACTGCACATTCTACCTCTTTTCCCTCTATACCCTTTTCTATTAATATCTTACTATCAAATTTTGCCGCTTCTTCTATATATGATGCTAACTCAACTCTATTTTTAGCTTTGTTTACCCCTACTGATGATCCTGAATTTGATGGTTTAACAAACATAGGATATTCTAATTTAGTCTCTATTTTAAGACATATTTGCTCTAAATTTTTTCTTTCTTCCGTAAAATCTTTGTTTACGTATATATATTCGTCTTTATATTTTCTTATATAACAACTTTCTGTTTGCCTTATTCCTGCTTTTTCAAAAATTATTTTAGAATATACCTTATCCATACCGACACTAGAAGCTAATACACCGCAACCTACATATGGAATTTTTAACAACTCAAATAATCCCTGTATTGTTCCGTCTTCTCCATATAATCCATGTAATACAGGAAATATTACATCTAATTTTTTTAAATATTCTACAACATTTTCTATTTTTTCTATGTCTTTTATTTCTTGCCCCATTTTTACTATTTCATATTCATCATTATAGATATACCACTTACCATTTTGATCTATGAATATTGGATAAATTTCATACTTATTTTTATCTAAATTTCTCATGATATTTCTTCCAGAAACAACAGAAACCTCATTTTCTGTTGACATTCCACCTATTATAACACCTAATTTTAATTTAGACATAAAATCAACTCCATTCATTAATTAATATTTCAGCTAATTCAAAAAAACGCATACCATTTGAGGCTTTTATTAAAACACTATCTCCTTTTAGCACAATTTCTTTTAACTTTAATTCCGCATCTTTTAAATTTTTAGCAAAATATATATACTTCTCTTTCATTCCCTTATCTATTGCTTCATTAGCAATAAATTTGGAATGATTACCACACACTATTAAATAATTTATTTTATTTTTTACAACTTCTTCTCCTACTTTTCTATGTAATTCTTCTGAATATTTACCAAGCTCAAACATATCTCCTAAAATTGCAATTTTTCTTCCCTGTTGAATACTAGCTAAATATTCTAATGCTACTTTCATAGATTCATAACTGGCATTATAGCTATCGTTTATAATTGTAACACCATTTGAAAGTTTTTTAACATCCATTCTTTTTTTAGTAAGCTCAAACTCCTCTATTCCTTCTTTTATTTTATTATTTTCTATTTTTAAAACTTCCCCTACTGTTATTGCACACAAACTATTTAAAACAAAATGTTCTCCTCCTACTGGTACAACTATTTTTTCTTCCTTATCATTAATATTACATATAAATTCACTATTTTGCTTTTTTAATATAATATCTTTTGCCATTACATCACTTTTTTCATTTATTGCATATGTTTTTATGTTGTAATTTTCTTTATTTTCTT
>CAYQCM010000132.1:0-2624 GCA_964416045.1 uncultured Eubacteriales bacterium
GGGACATACGCTGTGGATAAAGAAGTTACTGATTGGATGAAAGAGAACATATAAAAGGAGGTTAAGATATTCTTCTGACCGCCTTTTTCAAATCAAATGAAACGAACATATTTAGGCTAACTGGGGTTTTGTTCTTGGGGGTCGGAGCAACGTTGACTACTGACTTCGGAGATATAAGTCGATGGATGTTAATAACTTTCGGGGCTTTTCCCTCGTTTATCCTTGCTTATATTGGATATAAAATTATTAAAAGTAAATAACATGGATGCCTTGTCTTTTACATTCGTAATTATCAGCGCGATTGGAGTAGTCATTGCCGTATGGCTCAACACCAAGCCGGGCAAGAAATGGCTTGCCGGTTTATAATACTGTAAAGTCTAAGGACAATGAAGGCGGCCCACTGTCAGGCCGCCTTTCTTTATGCCTGCCCGGTTGCTGCCGGTACCGGAGCTGAAGCTCCCTGTTGTGCCAGCATCTGCTGCTGCCTCTCCAGTTCCTGCTTCTGTGCCTGTATAAGCTGGAGCAACTGGTCGCCGAAGGGGAATGCACCCACTTGGAGCATCTGTTCGATGGTAATCTGTTTGGCATTGAGCAGCTGAAGCAACAGCTCGTTGTTCAGGGCACGGTAAACCGGAGTTTCGTAGCTCTCTGTGATGGCCAGGTCAAAATCAATGCCTCCCATCGTCTGCGGGTCATACCGCACAACGGACGACCGCCCGGCCACTTTCACCGTCATCGGTTCGTCGTAGAATTGCTGGATGTTCTTCAGTTTCTTCTTGGCATCCGCTGTCAGGAAGCTGGAATAGGTCTCCAACAGGTCGATTATGGATGTGGAAGCATTGTTTGCCTGCTGCTGGTAAAGCACACCACTGGTGCCTGACGAAGCCTGCTTGCCCTGCAAGGCACCGTGCACCCCGCTCACGTCTTCCATAAGCTGCATCTGCAACTGGATCATGTCCTGAAGGCCGGCCACCTTGTTATTGTTCACCATTTGCTGTGGCGGCTTGGCTCCTTCTCTCAGCTTAAGTTTGATGACGCCGTTAAAGCGCGTCCATTCCTCCGCGATGTCCTCGATGTTCATGTCCTCCGGGATGCTGCTTTCATCCACCACAAGCACACCTTTGCTGGAGGCCTTGGCTATGAAATCATGAAGGATGATGTAGTGGTTGATATAACGCTGCTGGTCGATGACATCGGCCACAAACGGATGGATTTCACCGTCTATGTAAGGATATGCCTTCACCGTATAGGGATGCTCGCCGTGTCCATAAGGGGATTCCCCCTCTTCCAGCACGTCACCGAAAGGCGAAAGGAACCGGTAGTACCAATAGCTCTCAATTATGTATTCGTATTCTATAAGCGGGACCTGTTCTTCCGGCATGTAGAGGCGGATATTGCCGTCTCCGTCCAACAGGTAGTTCCCCGCTGCATCCTTGATGCGGTTCTCTTCCATACGGACGGCATTCTCCTGCCTGATGGCTGCCAGGTTATCGTATGAGTCTATGTACGCGTCTCCCTCCAGCCAGTCATGGCACCACAATGCCTTGCGCTGCTCCTGCGTCCATACCTCGATGACACGGCAAAGCGTCAGGTCGTAGGGTTGCAGGAATGATACATAATCGTTGGCGTTGCGGTGGAAAGTATCTATGTAGTTGGCCAGTACGTCCCGGTTGCGTGCCCTCTTATAGATGTCCTCCAGACGTTGCAGGTCGGCGTCACTCTTTGCAAAGGCCGAAGCCAGCTGGCCGAAAGTGATGTCGTGGAGTTCTCCGATGATGCTGACATCATCCATGCGTATGTCGTTCATCTGCCCGTCCATGAAGAAGAAGTTCGGGTTCACGTTGTCCGTCCAGCAGTCCTGCCGCCCGCCGCGCATCGAATACACCTCCTTCTGCACGGCCAGACCGCCGATAAGGAACTCTTCGAACATGCGGGCGTCCAATTCCTTTTTGTCGTTCAGCTTGTTGTTATACTCCAGGATGGTGCTCATCGTCTCGCCCAACTTCTGTTCCTCGCGGTCGCGGGCAATGCAGACCGGTGTCTTCTGCTGGTTGCGGTACACGCCTATCACGATGCGCGCCAGCCGCCGGATAAGGTTGTTCTTCAACGGGATGTTACCCTGCATGCGGATGTATTCCTCCTCGGTGATGGTGCGCCCGCAATACTCCACCGGGTCGCCTCATTGGTCGCCGTACATATACCGTTTATTGCGCTCACGTTCCTTGCGGTAGTGGTCCATACAGTCCCAGGCGCGGGCGGCACGGAACAGGATATCGGTACAGCGCTTGCCGTTACGCTGTTTCTTCTCGTATGCCACGGTATCCGTCTGCGGCAACGGCTTCTTGGGTATCAGTTTTCTTCTCGCCATTTCTTCTGCTTTTTGTTGCAAAAGAAACGGTTAAGCGGGAGAAGGCGGCTATATAAAGTGATACACGTGCGAGAATATCATTCTTTCAAAATCTTGGAACTTTGGAAAAAATTCCTTGTATTTACGTCATTGTGTCTTATTTTTTCGAATTTAATTTTGTTTTTCAAATAATGTTACTACCTTTGCATAAACCTATAAATAATGAGGATTATAGCAAGAAGTACGCTCATAGATTACTACACCCGTGTCCCGGATG
>CAYQCM010000133.1:0-2620 GCA_964416045.1 uncultured Eubacteriales bacterium
CAGATGCCGCCCCGTGATGAACAAACGGCGACCCATGACAACGAGCAGCCAGACTGTCATTCTATCCGCCGGACACCAGGGTGTACCGCTCCGATGCACTCTGTGAATCACCGCCACGTGCATAGTGCCAAACCTGCCGTCGCCGAAGTGCCAGACTTCCTTCCCGACAGCGAGCCACACCCCGATACCCGCATCCCCTCACCCGAATTTCTTGCCATAGCCAAAATTCCACATAAGCACGTCGGACGGCAGCCGAAGACCTTGCCTATTCCCAAACGGGGGAAGCCACATTTTCCGGTCAACCAGGAAAGGTGGGAAAAAGACATACCCATATGTTGTCCGTTACGACAAGAATCCGTACTTTTGCTAAGCTTATAACATAAATTCTTCAATTTATGACTCCCACAGAGATAATATTAAACATATATCGGAAATTGATTGCTAAAAGAACCTCCCAAGGAATCCCCGTGAATTTAAGAACTAATACAATTGTTGGCACAGTACAGGATGACCCTTTTGATTGCTGGGTTGAAAATGAAATAAAATCTTCTTTTTCCAAAAACTTTGATGTGTATCATTCTGGTGCATTAACAACACCAGATTTAGTCATAAGAGATAGGAAATCTGGTCTCTGTGTGGGGTTGGAAGTTAAGAAACTGATCCAACAGATCAATGGCGCAGACTCAAGAGGTTTAACCATAGACTACAATAGTTGCTTACCATGCGGATCTACGATGATAAAGATCGGCAATGATACGGTGATTGTGCCTTGTTACTACTTGTTTGCCCTATTGAATCATGACTGCACATATATTGTTTCGATGATTTTTTTGGATGGAGATTTCATCAACTATGACTTTGACATCCATAAAGAAGCCAAATACGCTAACTATACAGAATACTATCATGGTCCTTATGGTGAAGGTTCTGTACGACATAGAAAAATGTACACATATCCAAACCCTTTAAACTATAAAATCCGTGAGTTTTACTCACGACTGATATTGATAGCCAAGAAAAACGATTTGTCCTCAGTTTGCGACATGAAGCACGTTACAGAAGAAATCATTAGGGAAGATAAGTACGAGAACAAGTTTTATTATTACTTATTGGATGAAACAAGCATAAAAGGCAATGATGATTTAAGAACGCTTACTGGGATTTTTGACGCTTGCAAACATCGTAAGCCCAAAGAACGGACTGCTGCCATATCAACTATTCCTCCCATAAATGAATAATGTCATGTTTGATATAAAACAAGACACAACTACGAATTATACATTCCTAAGTTTGTTCTCTGGTGCAGGAGGGTTGGATTTGGGATTTGAGAAAGCGGGATTCTTGCATACGCAATCCAGTGATATATTGGATTATGCTGTAAAAACGTTAAAAAGCAATCGTCCTGAATGGGATGTACTTAATTGTGATATAAGAGAATATACTCCCAATTTCAGAAAAGGACTTGATGTCCTTTTGGCAGGTTTTCCATGCCAAGGTTTTTCTTTAGGAGGGCATCGTGACATCCATGATTCACGGAATACATTATATAGGGAAGTCATACGAATAGCCCTATTCATGCAACCAAGAGTAATAGTTATGGAGAATGTGCTGAACTTGCGGACAATGAAACATCCAGAAACAGGAAAACCTTTTGCCATCCAAATATCGGAAGAATTGGCAGCCATCGGCTATAAAACACGTTTCCAATTCTTTCGGGTAAGTGAATATGGTGTTCCACAAACAAGACGTCGTTTCATTTTTATTGCATATAAAGGGAATACCTTAGACCATTTTCTATTCCCCACTCCACAAAAAGAAACCCCTATAAAGGATTTCCTGCAAGAATTGGCCACGGACAATGATTTACAATTGCCAAACCACAATCCACAATGGGGATTTAAGAGTCATGTACATATTGAAACTGGCGAACCGGTCAAACCGGGAGATATGATTGTTCCTATACGTTTAAGCCGCACAGCATCAGAAGGAAATCCCATACGAGATTTCGACTCCCCATTTCCAGCTGTTGATACAGCTACAATATGGGGTTGGGCAGCCGGGAACGTAAAAGCAACCCGCATAGAGAAAAATCGTAAAAATACTCTGTTTGTCAGGAATCCAGATTCTAATGCAAAACTTTGGCGAATCAGTGCAAGTAAAATCCGGGCGTTCACACCACGTGAATATGCAAGGTTACAAACATTTCCCGATAATTGGTTCTTTTATGGGAAGAACAAACGTGAGTTACAATTACAAATTGGCAATGCGGTACCTGTGATATTTGCTAAACAAATAGCCCAATGCGTAAGATTTGCCTTAGAAAAATTGGATGGAAAGACCGTAACAGTTCCTCAATCTTGTATGCAACTGACCTTGTTTTAACTCTTCTTTTTAGTTTATATTGGCGATTTCCGGGGAAAGCTATCTGGCTGACACGCTGAAAATATTTTGTTTTCCACTTGTGCGTTGATAACCTTTTCTTGAATTGCAACCACTTACAAATCAAGCTGGTCGGATGTTTTTCCACCACGTAATCAGGTGGACACCATGGATGGAAAAAGGAGATACGCCGCCTGCATCCAGGACGGCGCGGAGACCGTCCGCATCAAGTTCTGCAAAT
>CAYQCM010000134.1:0-2614 GCA_964416045.1 uncultured Eubacteriales bacterium
TTGCGGAGCAGGTTGATTATAAACGTTCTCTTCTTCGGCAATGTCGATTACATGGGGAGTAGTGCCAACTTCTTCCACATCTGCCGCTTGTTCGTCACTGCCAAAATAATTGTCCCAATTTACATACTCTTTGAGATTATTCAGATTAAAGGGAAATTCTATTTCGTACGAGTTTACGAACATTATCCCAAACAATACAAGCGCTATGATTGTAATTGTCCAGGCTACTTTTGACGAGCCTTTTTTCTCTTTCTTGGATTCTTGTTCGTTTTTATCGGTAGCGGTATCGGCATTGTCGTTGGGGGCCGGTGCGGGTTCAGGCTCTTGCGCCGAAGCAGTCGGAGCAGCCGGTTCGGGCTCTTCAACTTTAGGTTCGGGCGTTTCAGCCACCTTCTCTTCGGGTTCTACCACCGGTTCGGGTTCCGGCTCAGGCTCGGGTGCGGGGGCAGGCTCAGGCTCGGGAATAGGCTCCGGTTCTATTTTTTCGGGTTCTACAACGGGGGGCGCCTGAGGCTCTTCTGCTTTTGGAACTTGAGGCTCTTGAGCTTCCGGCTTTGGAGTTAAATCATCGGGCAACTCGGTTACCACCGTATTTAAATGCGCGTACGGCTCGTTTACCGCCTGCTTTACCGTTGTTTCGGGGGTGAAGCCTACTTTGTAGTGGGCGGGCAGCACAATCTCATTGCCCGTGGTAACATCAACGCTGCGACGACCATCCACCCAAGTAAGTTTAAAAGTTCCAAGACCTTTAACCTTTACAAAGCCATCGCGCTCCAAGTATTCTGAAATTACTTCTACGAGTTCACGCAAAAACTTTTCAGAAAATTTCTTGGATATTTCGGCCTGTTGCGAAATAATTTCGGTTAAGTCCTGTATGTTTGCCTTCTTGTCTAATGATGTCATGCTGCAATTACTCGGATAAGGGTTGATGCTCGGTGTCGAAGTCGCGGTATTCAAGATTCTTGATTCTTTCTTTGTAGACACCGCCCGGTTTAAATACGAAGGTGAGCTTCGGGGGAACTATCATTTGGCGCTTTGTAGACGGATTGACAAGTATTCGGTCGCCTTTTTTGCGTAATTCGAATGTACCCAATCCGTAAAGTTGCACCGACTGACCATGCTTTACAGCCTGCACTATTGCGTTGGTCGAAATATCCAAAATTCGACCTATTTTGCTCTGGGGTTCTCCCATTCGCTTCGACAATTCCGCTATAAGTTCACGCTTGTTCATTTTTTCAGCCGGTAAACAAAGTAACCAATTGACCCATTGTTTACAAATATAAAAAAATTTCTATAAAGCGTTTGCTCGCAGCGTTTTATTTTAAAGTGCCGATAAAATCGGGAAAAATGCGGATTGAAACGCGCGCCGAAGCGCTATGCCAAATGGCCGTATAGGTCGAACTCTTCGGCTTGGGTAATTTCAACGTTATAAAAATTACCTATCGTAAGCTTGCCCGCCTTTTCGGCATCTAACAAAACTTCCATATCAACATCGGGCGAATCGTACTGGGTGCGGCCAATGTAATACGGCCCCTCCTTGCGGTCGATTATAACCTTGAAAACCTTGCCGGGCAGAGTTGCATTATGTTCGAGCGAAATTTGCTGCTGAACGGCCATAAGTTTGTCGAGGCGCTGTTGTTTTACCTCTTCGGGAACGTCGTCTTTGTAATGCAGATTGGCATAAGAATTTTCTTCGTCGGAATAGGCAAAAGCGCCCATGCGTTCAAAGCGAGCCTTGCGTGTAAATTCCAATAATTGGGCAAAATCGTCCTCAGTTTCACCGGGATGCCCTACCATAAGCGTGGTACGCAGGTAAATATCCGGCACGGTGCTACGTATGCAATCTAACAGTTCGTAGGTTTCCTGCGAGCTTATTCCCCTGCGCATAAGTGTAAGCATGTGGTCGGAAATATGCTGCAAGGCCAAATCGAGGTATTTGCAAACATTGTCGCGTTCCTTTATTACATTGAGCAAATCTTTGGGGAAACCGGTGGGATAAGCATAATGCAGGCGTATCCATTCCACTCCCGGAATATCGGACATGCGCTTTACCAAATCGCTTATCAGGGGTTTGGAATAAAGGTCGATTCCGTAATAGGTCAAATCCTGAGCAATAAGTTGAAATTCCTTCACACCCTTTGACACCATCCACTTGGTTTCGCTCAGTATATCTTCTATGCTGCGACTTTTATATCTGCCTGTAATTAAAGGAATTACACAGTACGAACAGTGGCGGTTGCAACCTTCGGAGATGCGCACATAGGCATAATGCCCCGGAGTTGAAAGCGTGCGCTCGTAGCACAAGCCTGCCGGCATGGGCTTGCCCAAATCTTGCACCAATTGCGCATAATCAAACTTGCCGTAAAACTTATCCACTTCGGGAATTTCTTCGGCAAGTTGTTGGCGATAACGCTCCGACAGACAGCCCATTACATAAAGTTTTTGCAGCTTCCCCTGCTTTTTGCGCTCGCAGAAACCCAATATCATGTCGATGCTTTCCTGCTTTGCATCGCCAATAAAGCCGCAGGTATTTATAATAGCTATGGCGCCTTGGGGATCATCGCTGTCGTGAACCACAGTGTAACCCGATTCCTGCAAAAGGTGCATTATTCTT
>CAYQCM010000135.1:0-2589 GCA_964416045.1 uncultured Eubacteriales bacterium
TTTTTTTACTATAAATTAAATATATGTAGTACTTTCTTATTTAAAATATAAAGACAACCTATACAAAAAGTCATATAATTTGTATAATATTATTTATATAAAAATATATTAAATTAAAAAATGAAAATTATTTCTCATGTTTAAGATTTTTATATTGCACATATAATAATATAATATAACGTCTGGACTTAAGTTTCAAGTAACCAATAAATTTAATAATTACAGATGGGAATGTACTTCAAAAATGAACGAAAAATATAAAAATTTTTTAAAATACATAAAAAATAAAAATATAATGTTTTGCGGAATAGGCAGAAGCAATATTCCACTAATTACTATGTTTAAAGACTATGCTAATAAAATCATAGTGTATGACAATAGAGATAAAAAAGAATTAAAAAATCAAATATCTTTATTTCCTAAAAATATTGAATATAGATTAGGAAATAAAAGTTTAGGAAATTTAGATATTGATATAATATTTCGCACACCTGGGATGAACTTCCTCTCGGACGAATTAAACCAAGCTAGAAATAAAGGAATAGCGGTAACCTCTGAAATGGAAGTATTTTTTGATGTTTGTCCATGTAAGATAATAGGCATAACTGGCAGTGACGGTAAAACCACTGTTACAACACTAATATCAGAAATGCTAAAACAAGGCAATAAAAAAGTACACATAGGAGGAAACATTGGTTCTCCCCTACTACCAAAAGTAGATGAAATCCATTCAGACGATATCGTAGTGGCGGAGCTGTCAAGTTTTCAATTAATATCAATGAGAAAAAGTCCGGATGTAGCTGTTATTACTAATTTATCTCCAAATCATTTAGACGTTCATAAAGACATGGACGAATATATAGAAGCCAAAAAAAATATTATTTTACATCAAAATGCATTTTCTAAATCTATACTTAATTTAGATAATTTAATCACCAAAGATCTAAAAAAATACGTTAGAGGAAAAAATATATTCTTTACAAGACGAGAAAAAACAGATAATGGTATATGGCTAAACTCTGACGGGACAATAATTTTTTCTGAAAATAATAAAAATGTTCCTATAATATCTTATAAAAATATAAAGTTAAAAGGAAATCACAACTTGGAAAATTACATGGCTTCAATAGCAGCCGTATATGATGAAGTCACTCTTGAAGATATTAGATATGTAGCTAAAAATTTTTCCGGGGTAGAACATAGAATAGAATTTGTAAAAGAAGTAAATGGTGTACAGTACTATAACGACTCCATAGCCTCGACTCCCACCCGCACTATCTCGGGAGCATTATCAGTATTTGATAAGAAGGTAGTATTAATTGCGGGAGGATATGACAAAAATATTCCTTTTGATAATCTAGGAAAAGAAATAATTAAAAAGGTAAAAAAATTAATTTTACTAGGCAACACCTCAGAAAAAATTTATAAAAGCGTAATAAACGCAGAGGGAAAAAATCAAGAGCCCTCAAATATAGAAGTTGTTAAAGTTTCAAATATGCAAGAAGCCGTAGACTATGCTTATAAAACAACTTCTCCTGGAGATATTGTAGTATTATCACCAGCTTGTGCAAGTTTTGATATATATAAAGATTTCGAAATACGTGGTAATCATTTCAAACAGCTAATAAAAGATTTACCTGAATAGAAAGGACTGATTTAGCATGAAAAATTTATTATATGAACTTTGCACTAAGCGAGGGATTTCGGGAGACGAAAATAATATTTCTAAATTTGTATATAAAAAATTGTCTAAATATTGTAAATGTAAAATAAGAAATGACGGCAGTATAATTGGAACTATCGGAAATATAAACTCCGAATACAATGTACTTTTTGACGCTCATATAGATCAAATTGGACTCGTAGTAACTTATATAGATGATACTGGATTTGTAAAAATTTCAAACTGCGGAGGAATAGATTCGAGAATACTGCCCGGAAGTACTGTAAAAACATGTCAAAGTCCTGAAATATCAGGTATTATATGTTCTATACCTCCCCACTTACCTAAAAAAAATTCTGATAATAAAGTACCTTCCGTCGATGAACTATACGTAGACTTTGGAATGGATTATGAGGAAATAAAAAAATATATAAATATAGGAGATAGACTATCGCTCTTTGAAGAATTTCAAGAACTACTAAACGAAAGAATATCTTCTCCTTCTGTAGATAACAGAGCAGGAGTAGCAGTGCTTATAAAATTAGCGGAAAAATTAAGCAAAGAAGCTCTTGATCATAAAGTGACTATCTTACTAAGTTCTCAGGAAGAAACCAGTTCGCTAGGGGCTATAACCTCATCTTATGAATGTCATCCTGATGAAGCTATAGTAGTGGATGTAAGCTTTGCTAAACAACCAGGCGTTGAAAGCAACAAATACTCTAAGATGGATAAAGGTCCATTAATTGGTATATCACCATCTCTATCTAAAAAAGTAACTAATTTATTAATAAAAACTGCACAAAAAAAAGATATTCCTTATCAGCTAGAAATTATGGGGGGCAAAACTGGAACTAATGCAGATCATATTTCTATTAATAGAGGAGGAGTTAACTGCGGACTTGTATCTATACCTCAAAGGTATATGC
>CAYQCM010000136.1:0-2576 GCA_964416045.1 uncultured Eubacteriales bacterium
ATTAGATGCTACAACAATATCACAAGAAAAATATAATGAAATGTATCAACAAAATCAAGATTTAAAAGATAGATTACATAATTTACAACAACATATGAACCAAGGAAAAAATTATAATCAGAATTCTACTTATCAAACTCAAAATATTGATTATAATATTAATCCTAACAACCAAGCAGATGTAGGTCAAAATGATGGTCAACAAAGATATAAAAGAGATTTAGAATATGAAAGACAATTACAACAAGCAAGACAGAAGGCTTATCATGATGCTTATATACAAGATTTGAAAAATAGAGGGTATAAAATAAGATATAAAAAGACCTTTTCTGATTATGTTAAATCTTTAATTGCTCTTGTTCTTGTTATTTTAATTTTACTTATTATATTCCAACTTCCTTTTGTAAAAAATTATTTTATTTATTTATATAATACAAATGCTGTTTTTAGAACAATTGGAAATATTTTTATGAATATGTTTAAATAATTTAAGAAAAAACCAAAATTTATATAAATTTTGGTTTTCTTATATTTATAAAATATTTTTAAATAGCTTATTTTTTTCTATTTGTTTCTTTACATAGATATTTACTATAATAAGCATAATCGAAAAAATTATAAAAACAGCAATAATTCCTATGTGCAAATTTATATCCTTAAAAGCTTTTCTTGTATACATTAGTATTACAACAACAATAATTGTCCATACATATTGATATATTTTATTAGGATTTTGTTTAAAAACTTCTATTTCAGCTTTCCAATCTAATCTTGGTCTTTTTGTATCTACAATTAACATAAGACAACTATTAACTATACTAAGTATTATGCTAATTATAAATATAATTGCTAAATCTATAACAGATATCTTTGGAAATAGGATTTTGCTCATTATTATTACAATAATATTCATTACTACATTAATTGTTATTTGTGGTATATTTTTTAACCAAAATTGCTTATATAAATCAACTGGGATATACTTCATAAAAGTAGCATTGGAACCCTGTCTAGAAATTGCAGTAATAGATATGTTTACAAATGAATATAAAATTTGCAATAATCCTAGTATAATGCATACCCCTTCAATAGTTAAATCTACATTTAAAAAATCTGCTATTTCTTGATTTCTATTTATAATTCCTACCTTAAAGTAAATTACTAAAAAGATAATCATAAGCATAATTAAAATTATTGGATAAATTGTTTGCATAAAAAACATTGCATTTTTTGTAATAGCCTTAAAATCATTTGTTATATATGATTTCATGGTACCATGTGGTTTACATTGTATTTCGAAATCCACTTTTGATTTATGTTTACTTTTATTGTATTCCATTGTTTTCAAGATATTTTTTATATATGTTTTTTTTCCAGTTATTATTAATATGGTATACATTATAGCATAAACAGCAATCACTTTTATGAGATTTATTATTACTGAATTTTGTTCTAAAATAGAAATTAATGGATTTACAACAATCATGCTTTGATTTATTATTTTTGAAAAATTATTTAATTCTTCTTCCATTTCTCCAAAATCAGTTTGTATTGCTTTCATAAAGAAAACTTCTAATATAACAATTAAAAAAAAAAAAAATAATGTTACAATAATTTGAAATCTATTTTTGTTTTTTATTCTTTTTATAAATTTCATAATAATAAATGTTATTAATGTTACAAGCGTAGCAAAAAAAATCGGTAATAATATTAATACTAGTACTATAAATATATAATATAAGAACGATACTGATGTAGACAGACCATATAAAATTAGTGGTATTAGCATAAATAGTAACTCTGTTCCGTATAAGATGTTAATAATTGTATTTACTTTTGATAACAACAATTCTTCTGCCTTAATTGGTAATGATAAAAAAGTTGCAACATCATTAGAAAAATATAATACATTCATACTCATAACTATTGTTTGCATAAGCATAATAATACTTGCAATTGTAAAAAGAAATTGAAGGAATATTTCTATTTGTCCATAATCATCTAAAATGTTTAAAATTTCATTACTTAAAAAGGTAATTGCTGCTATCACAATAATTATTAACCAAAAATAAATGGATTTTTTATTTATTTTTTTTGTATTTCTATCTAAAAAATTGAGATTTTCTAAAAAATTTCTAGTTGAAATTTTTGTTAATAATAATATATTTTTAATCATTTTCTACTATCTCCATAAATAATTCTTCTAATGAAGTATTCTTACTTTTTTCTTTTTTTAGTTCTTCTATTTTTCCTACAAATAGAATTTTCCCTTTATTAATAATTGCCACTCTATCACATAGATTTTCTGCTACTTCTAAAATATGTGTAGAAAAAAATACAACATTTCCATTTTTTGCATATTCTTTCATTATCACTTTTAAATCATAAATTGATTTTGGATCTAATCCAGTCATTGGTTCATCTAATATCCAATTTTTGGGTTTATGTAATAATACTCCTATAATTATAATTTTTTGTCTCATACCATGTGAATAACTTTCTATTTTTTCATTTAATACATCATACATATCAAAGGTTTTAGATAATGTTTTTATTTCTTTTATTCTTTCTTCCTT